>NZ_JBHWGV010000006.1:0-16601 GCF_042732955.1 Kitasatospora sp. NPDC059747
GGGGCCCATGATGGCGGTGAACTCGCCCTGCGGGAAGTCGACGGTGACGTTGTCCAGGGCGACGACGCGGGTCTCGCCCTCCCCGTAGACCTTGTACAGGCCGGTGGCGCGGGCGGCCGCCCGGCCGGTGCGGACGGCGGTTGCGGGCATCGTCACGGGGAGACTCCTGGAGGGGACGGGAACGGATGATCGGGTACGTTCCATCCTTCCAAGGACTTCGAAGGCGATTCGTATGTCCCGGGGAGGGGTGACCCCCGCCCTCCTGCCGTAGTGGAGGGGGCCCCTCTCCTCCTCAGGTATGACGCTCGACCCCGATACCGCTCGGCGGAGCCCCGCTACTCGACCGCCACGCCGAACGCCCCCGCGAGCCCGGCCAGGCCGTTGGTCACCGACGCGCCCGAGGGCGTGAACCGCCAGCCCCCGCCGTTGCGGTGGAACGCCCCGACCAGCATCGCGCTGTCCGGCACGCCCCCGGTGTCGGCCGTCCACCGCTCGGGACCGGCCACGCCCTGCCCGTACGCGCCCGTCAGCGCCAGCCCGTGCACGTACCCGAGGGGCAGCGCCGGCGGCTCCTCCTCCTCGGTCGAGACGGCGATCACCACCTCCTCCACCGCAGGCCCCAGCCGGGCCGGGTCCAGCGTGACCCGGGCGGCCCGCAACGGCTCGCCCGGCACCGAACGGGTCGGGTGCAGGCGCACCGCGCCGTCCGGGTCCTGCGGATTGTTGAAGAACACGAAGTGCTCGTCGCTCAGCACCCGGCCGCCCGCGCACACGAACGCCGTCACGTCCAGCTCGACCGCGTCCCCGCCGGCCGTCCGGCTCCGCCACACCACCTCGACACCGGTGTGCCGCTCGGCCGGCCCCTCCCCGTCCGGTGCCTCGTCGACGGCGTGCGGGGCGCCGCCGAGCCGCCCGCGCAGGCCCTGCTCGGCCAGCAGCTCGACCAGCTCGGGGCCGCTGACCAGCGACAGCGGCTTGTTGCGGATGTACTCGTACGAGCCCGGGCCGAAGCCCGCGGTCGTCACCAGGATGCCCTTGATCGCGCCGTGGTGGCGCACGGTGGAGTCGAGGTCGCGCACGGCCGTGGGGGAGACGGTCGAGCGGTAGCGCTTCGCCTGGATCACGATCTTGCCCCCGGTCACCGGATCGAGGTCCTCGGCGACCACGTCCACCCCGACGTCGCCGCTGCGGGCCGTCGTCATCACCCGGAAACCGCGCAGCCGGAACAGCTCCGCGATCAGGTTCTCGAACTCGATCGGGTCCATCTCGAACAGGTCCGGGTCGTCCTCGCCGCCGTGCCCGGCCAGGCTCCCGCCCACCGTCTCCGGCAGCCGGCCCGGCCGCACCTCGTCCAGCCGCTCAGGGCGCGCCGACAGCGTGCCGCCGAGGCCCTGGAAGCACTCCACCGGCGCCACCCGGTCCAGCGCGAGCCCGGCGAAGTCGGCCCGCGCGGCCGACAGCGTCGACAGGAAGCGCTCCGACTCCCGGCCGGTCGCCGGGTCGATGCCGCGGACGAAACCGTTCAGCACCACCGAGTCCAGCATCCCGTCCCGGTCCGCCCGGAACAGCTCCGCCGCCACCCGCAGCGAGGTCTGCGCCAGCACCTCCCGGTACAGCGCCTTGCGCTCCGTCGCCGGACGGGCCACCTCGGCCTCGCGGTCGTCCGACTTCACGTACCGCACCCGCACCGCGGCCGGCACCACGTCCGGGCCCGGCAGCTCCCAGTTCACCACCAGCTGGCGCGACGACGCCTCCCACGCCGCCACCAGCCGGTGCGGGAAGCCCTCCGGCCACGCGGCGGACGCGTACAGCCCGGCCGTGAAGTACTCCTGGACGGCCTCCGGCTCGCCCGCGCGCAGCCGGCGCAGCAGCTCCTCCGTGCGGACGGTCCGCTCCTCGTCCTCCCTGCGGTGCCTGGCCACCCGCTCCAGGTACTCCTGGTGACAGGCCGCCAGCCGCCGCTGCCGGTCCGCCTCCTGCGCCTGCGCGGCGTACCAGTCCTGCTCGAACCGGGCGCGCGCCTGCGCCGCGTACTGCTCGTAGCGCTGCCACACCCCCGCGTTGCGGGACTGCGCCGGATCCGGCGGCGGCACCAGGTAGGCGTTCTGATCGGGCATCGGCACCGGCTCACCCAGCGCACCCGGCTCGAACGGCGGCACCGGACGCGGCGCCAGCAACGCCTTTGGGCTGAACTCCGGCTCCCGCAGCCCGGCCGCCAGCAACCCGCGCAACTCCTCGACCCGGGCGTCCAGTTCGGCCGTCCGCCGGGCCGCGTCCGCCTCCCGCGACTGCTGGTACGCGCGCTGCGCCTCCCGCTCGCCGCGCACCGCAGCCCGCTGCGCCTCCCGCAACTCGCGCTCCCGGCGCCGCTCCTCCGCCGCCTGCGCCCGCCAGCGGGCCTCCTCCCGGCGCTGCTGCTGCCGCTGCGTCTCCGCCCAGACCGCCAGCACCCCGTCGTTCCGCCGCCCCGCCACCGTCCACCCCTCCACTCCACGCACCGCCACCGGCGCCCGCCACAATAGAACGTGAACACCCCACCGAGCCACGCACCCCGACCTGCGGGGGGAGGCGTCCGCTGCTGGTGAGCGGGCGTGTTGAATCCTCGGTTCCTCCTCGGGGCCCGCACGTCCCGGTTCCCGGGTTTCCGGCCGCAGGGTGAACCGCAGTCTCCGGTTGCGTAGTTCTACCGATGTGCCCGAGTGCACCGTTCCGGGATCATCGGGATCCATCGGCTCCGCGAGAACTCCAAGGGCTGAGCGGCCACCGATCAGTCCGCGGCACCGACCGGCCATGGCTGACGCTCCGTCATCCATGGGCCGGCCGGTCCCTTGTCTGTCACAACACGGGAGCTCTCTCCGGCTGTTCCGCGGACCGTACTCGCGTCGCTACCCGATCCGGCGGCGCGACCTCACGACGAGGACGACGGCCGCCTCCGGAACCTCGTCGCCCACGGTGATCCGGACCTCCGTGACCGTGCCGGGCCAGTCCGTGATCAGTTCCTGGTCGATCGCGTCATTCGACAGGGTGGCCATGAGTTCGCCGCCCCGGACGGTCTGCCCGGGTTCCACCAGGACCTCGGCCACGTTCCACGGCACGCCGAGCCCCACGGTCTCCGCGGTGAACGCCACCGGCCCCAGCTCGCGCCAGACCGGCGGTGCCGGCGGGCCGCCGAGGCGCTGCTCGACCTGGTCCAGGGCCAGTCCGGCGAGCCGGGCGAGAGGTGAGTCGTCCGCGGTGTGCGCGCGCAGCAACGGCTCGACGGCCCGGGCGTCACCCAGCCGCGCCAGCGTGGCCAGTGCGTCGGGCCGCACCTCGGGGTCCGCCAGGCACGCAAGGACGGCCTCCGTGTGATCGGCCGTCCCGTTCTCGGCCAGACCCCGCAGCGCCCGGCGGCGGTACTCGGGGCTACGGGACCGCAGTTGGCGCTCCAGGAACGGCAGGGTCCGCGCATCCTCGACGCACGAGAACGTCTCGCGGGCCAGCACCGATTCGAGCGAGGGATCGTCTGCCAGGGCATCGAAGAGCGCATCCGGGAAGGCCTTGGCCAGGAGTATCTGCAAGGAGCCGGGGCGCCGGTAGTCGTCCCGGTCGTGGCGCGTGATCTCCGCCATGTCCCAGCCCGGCTCGGCCCGGCCGGCCAGAATGGCGAGGAGCCGGTGCAGACTCGCCGGTCCTGCGGCGATCAGGTCGTCGAGGGCACCGTCATCCCGGTACACGTAGTTCGTGAGGAGGCCGTCGATCTCCGCGGGCATCAGGTCCATGGGGGCAGTCGACTTTCGGTAACCCGGCAGGCCGGGGTGGGCGTCGGCCGTCGTCCGGCACGCACCCCGATTGTGTCACCTAGGATGATCGCGACGAGAGGCCCGGTGCATCCGGGCGAACGGTGCGAGGTGTGAGGGAGGTCCGCGATGCTCGGCCCCGACCCCGGCACGTCGACGCTCGCCGACAGGATCGACAGGTTGTTCCAGGTGGTTCGCCGTCCCAACCGCGAGCCGTACAGCAATGACGAGGTCGCCCGGGCCTGCCGTGAGGCCACCGGTGAGAGCTTCTCGGCGACGTACCTCTGGCAGCTGCGCACCGGTCGGCGGGACAACCCGACCAAGCGTCACCTGGAGGCGCTGGCGACCTTCTTCCAGGTGTCCCCGGTCTACTTCTTCGACGACGAGCGGAGCGCGCGGATCGCCGAGGAGCTGGAGCTTCTCGGCGCCCTGCGCGACTCCGGTGTGCGCGACGTGGCCCTGCGCGCGGTGACCCTGTCCGCCGACGGGCTCGGGACGATCAGCGACATGATCGAGGCGATCGCCAGACGCGAGGCCAACGCCGGGCGGGCCGGCTGATTCCAGCCGAACCGTCGTCCGCGCCTAGGATCACTTCTCGTCGGCGCGCCGTCGACGAGCCCGGGGGGAGGAATCGTGAGGCAGGCAGACCACAGGGACGCGGAGTTGTGGCGGAGGTGCCGGGAGATCGCGGAGGCGCTGCCCCTTCCGGAGCCCTTCGAGATGCCGGCCCTCGCCGAGACACTGGCGCGAATGCGGGGCAGGCCACTCGAGTTGGTGCCGCTGCCGGGGCGGAGCAGGGGCCCGTGCGGGATCCTGGCCAGCACCGACCGGGCCGACTACATCGGATACCCCTCCGACACCAGCGTGCTGCACCAGCAGCACATCCTGCTCCACGAGGTCGGCCACCTGCTCTGCGGGCACACCGGCACGACCGCGCTCGGATCGGCCGCGTCCGAGGCGCTGATGCCCCACCTGTCGGGCGAGCTGATCCGGCGCGTGCTCGGCCGCTCGGCCTACTCCGACCGTCAGGAGCAGGAGGCCGAACTGATCGCCTCCCTCGTCCTGCAGCGCGCCAGGCACCGGGCCCGGACCGGGTCCGCGGACACCGGCGATTCCGACGGCCGGGTGACCCGGCTGGGCTCCGTGTTCGGACCGGCACCGAGGAGCCGTGCGGCAGACCATGAGTGACCGGCTGGCCGACGTGGCCGACTACCTCGCCTGCCTGATCACCCTCGTCGGAACGGCGGCCAAGGCCCTGTCCGACCGCGGTCGGCGGTCGGATCCGGCGCTCCGCTACGTGTACGCCTCCGGGCTGTGCCTGGGGCTGGGGCTGGCGACGACGCCTCCGGCGACGTTCACCGCGGTGAGCGGCCTCGGGTCCTGGCCGTGGTCCTGGTTCGGATTCGGCTGCCTCCGGCTCGTCAGCGACGAGCTGGAACTCCTCGCGGTCGGCTTCCTGGCCATGCTGGCCTACTCGATCCAGCCGCCGGACGGCATCCGGGGCGGTGTCCGGGGCGGGCTCCGACGCCAGGCGGCCATCACGGTCGGGGCCTTCCTGCTGAGCGTCGGCGCGTACGTCGCCGCCGGCACCACCCAGGTGGGCGCCCTCGTCGTCGCGCACGGCCGGCGGCGGTTCCTCCTGGTCGCCTACATCGGGCTGCTCACGGCCCACCTGGTCTGGCGGCTGGCCGTGTTCGGACTGCTGACCGGCCGGGCCGCCCGCCGCATGCCGCCGGGCGCGCTCCGCTCCGGACTGCGGCTGATGGCATCCGGGACCGTGATCGGGCTGCTCTGGATCGCCGGCAACGTCAACGACGTGGTCGACCTGCTGACCACCGGCGGTGAGATCGGCGCCGAGAGCGCGGTGTCCGCCGTGTCGGCACTCGTCTGCGTCGTCCTGATGCTGGCCGGAGCGACCGCGCCCGCCTGGGGCGGCCGTCTGGCGAGGTGGTGGCGACCTCTGCGCGCCCGGTACGCGTACCGCCGACTGGAACCGTTGTGGTCGGTGCTGCGGGCGACGGTGCCGGCGGTGGAGCTGCTGCCGGAAACCGCGCGGGTGGGGCGGCGCACGCCGCACGGTGCGCAGTTCGCGCTCTACCGCCGCATCATCGAGATCCGTGACGGCCAGCTCGCGCTCCGTCCGTACGTGCACCCGCAGGTGCCGTCGTGGGTCGCCGAGTTCACCGCGAGCACCGCGAGCACCGGCGGAGTGCGCCTTCGTCGGCGCCACGAGGTCGCCGCGACCGTGGAGGCGGCCGGCATCGCCGCCGCCCTGGAGGCGGCCGGGGCCGGGCACCGTTACCCCGCCGAACCGTCAGCCGGATACGTCCCGTCCGAGGGGCAGGTCGGCATCGACGAGGAGGTCGCCTGGCTGATCAAGGTGGCGGACGCCTTCACCGCGTCCCCGGCCGTGGCCCGGGTCCGCAGCCGGGTGCGCGACGAGCTGAACAGCGTCCGCGGATGAGGTCGGACCGCCCCTGCCCGGCCTACCCCGGGCTGTGCAGCTCCCGCTCCACCAGGCGGGCCAGTGCGGCTCGTGACGGTACGTCGAGCTTGCGGTAGATCCGCTGCAGGTGCGTCTCCACGGTGCGAGTGCTCAGCACGAGCTCGTGGGCGACCTGGCGGCTGGTGACGCCGGCGCCGACCAGCCGGGCGACCTCGCGCTCGCGCTCGGTGAGCAGCCGCAGGGGCTGCCGTCGGTCCGTCGCGGGACGGTGGGCCCGGGTCGTTCCGGTCGTCAGCTTCGCCTGCTCCCGCAGGGCTTCCTCGGACAGCCGCAGGGCGCCGTAGTGACGGGCCAGATGCAGGGCCGAGTCCAGCTGGGCCGTGGCAGCCGCAGGACCGTGGACCGCCGCCGTCGAGGCCGCGCCCAGCACGAGGGTCCAGATCTGCTGGATCGGCAGGCCCGCGCGCCGAAAGCCCTGCGCCGACTGGTCGAACAGGACGACGGCGGTGTCGTGCTCGTGGCCGGAGGCGTGGACGAGGGCCCGTGCCCGGCGGGCGTGCATGCGCTGGCCGGGCAGTCCCAGCCGGTCGGCGGCCGAGTCGGCCTGCCGGGCCCAGCGTTCGGCGCCGGTCCGGTCTCCGCAGCGCACGGCCGCCATGGTCAGGACGCCCAGCCACTGGGGGAGCAGGGTGGGCTGGAGCAACGGCAGGCCGTCACCCCCGCCGTCCTCCAGCAGGGTCCGCAGCGCCGCGGGGGCGTCACCGGTGACGAGTTGTGCCTGGGCGAGCGCACCGACCCCGGAACCCGCCCACCAGTTGTCGCCGGGACGGGTGCCGTGGGTTCCCGCCTCGGCGAGCGCGACGACGGCAGCGGACTGCTGCGTGCCCTGTGCCCACGCGAGTGCCGTCGCCCGGAGCGCCATGGCGCGGCCGGCCACGTCGTGGGCGCCGGCGGCGCGGGCCAGCCGTTCGGCCTCCAGCGCCGAGCGGACGGCCCGGTCGAGCCGGCCGGTGCGGGTGTCGAGGCCGCACTGTCCCAGCAGCAGGTGCGGCAACATCTGCTGCGGGCCGCCGGCCCTGATGACGGCCAGACCCCGCCCGAAGTGCCGGGAGGCGGCCGGGAAACGCTCCAGGAATACCTCGGACCAGCCGATCGCGGCGGGGAGTTCGGGGTTGCGGGCCAGCACGGTGTCCGGCAGACCGTCCAGTCGCCCGGCGCAGTAGGTGACCGCGGGCGCTGCGGCCGCCACGTCGCCGAGGTAGGTGTCACCGAGAGCCGCGAGTGCCCTGGCGGCCACCGTCGATGTCCGGTCCTCGGCGCCGTTCGCGGCCTGCACGGCGCGTCCGAGCAGCAGGTGCGTCTGCTCGTAGGTCCCTTCCAGCAGCGAGACCCGGCCGTATTCCAGGGCGAGTTCGGCGACGTGCGCGGGAGCGGGACCGGGACCGGGACCAGGCAGCGACCCGGGCAGGTCGCCCAAGGCCGCACGGACCAGCGCCTCCGCCTCCCGGTAGCGCCCGAGCTGCCGCTCGCAGAGGGCGGAGACGAGGTACGCCTCGGCGCGGAGCCCCGGGTCGAGGCGCGCCGCCTCGCGCAGCACCTCGTGGGTCAGCGCCCGCGCGTCGGCGAGTCGGCCGGTGGCAGCGAGTGCGCGGGCACGGGCGAGCACCAGCGAATCCGTGGGCAGCCGGAGGGCGTCCCTGCCGGGCAGGGATTCGAGCACCAGCCCGAGCCAACGAGCCGCCGTGGCCGGCGCGTCGTCGGCGATCTCCTGCGCGCCTTCGACCAGCAGCTCCAGCGCGGTGACGCCGTCCGTGCCGACCAGCTGCTCCGCGTGCCGGGCGCGGGCGGCGGCCGTGCATTCGCGGTCCGTGAGCAGGTCCAGCGCCCGGCGATGGGCCGACACCCGGGAGACGGCATCCGCGCGTTCATGGGCGACGTGCCGCAGCACCGGATGCCGGAACGCGAACCGCGCGCCTCCGGCGACGTGCCGCAGCAGGTCGGCACGGGTCAGTTCGGCGAGTGCGGCGCGGACGCGGGCGGGTTCGAGCCCCGAGACCACCGTGAGATCCGCCGGATCGACGTGGTCGCCCAACACGGCGGCGGCGTCGACCGCTGCGGCCGCGTCCGGCGTGAGCGCGTCCAACTCGGCTGCCAGCGCCACCGCCTCGCGCAGCAGTCCGTCCCGGTTCTCCCCGGGACTCGCCGGCCAGTCGTCAGGATGCCAGTCGGCAGCGGCGAGGATGCGGACGTACGCGGGGTTGCCGTCGGCGGCGGCGCACAATCGACGGGCGTCGGCGGGCGTGCCGACGGTGCCCGCGCTCTCGGTGCTGCCGACGACGTCGGGCGGGTCGTAGGCGTTCGCCGGACCCCGGCGGCCCAGGAGGGCGGTGACGGCCGCCGGGTCCAGCGCGGCCGGCTCGATCCGGACGACGCTGCCGGCCCGCACGCCGTGGCTCAGCTCCTCCAGCAGGGGCAGGGCGGTCTGGCGGGGCCGGTGCGCGACGACGAGGAGCAACGGGCCCGGCACCGGCGTGCGGACGAGCTGGGCGACGAGTTCGGCCGACTCCGGATCGCACAGGTGGACGTCGTCCAGCAACAGCACGCCACCGCCCGCCGCGGCGGCCCATTCGGCCAGCAGCTCGCGGGCCACCCGCCCACGGCGGAAGTGCTCCTCGGAGGTCGGCCCGGTGCCGGCCCTGGAGTCCCGGAAGACGCGGCAGCGGTCGCGCTGCTCATCGGCGGTCTCACCGGCGAGCCGGTCGCCGTACGCGTCCACGAAGATCTGGTACGGCACCGTCGGCGGTCGCACGGCGCGGGCCTGGGAGACCGGGATGCCGCGCGCCCGGGCATGGTCGGCGACCACGCGCAGGAGCGCGCTCTTTCCCGTCCCCGGGTCGCCCACGATCTCGATCACGGCACCGCGGCCGCTGCGCAGACCGTCGACGACGGCCCGAAGCCGGGTCAGCTCGCCTTCGCGCGCCAGTAGTTCTGTATCGTCGGGCGTCCGCCACCGCGACACGTGTGCCACCCCCGTCCCGCCGGTCCCCCTGGCCCAGCCCGCAGTCCATCAGCTGATATGAATGAACCTTGCGTATTGATTCATATCAGCCGATCATCTGGCAAGCGCGGGGCCTTGCGGCGTGTCCGACTGGCCATCAAGTGCGCGGAATGACCTTGGTGTTGACAGGTCCGCGCACGCTGCGGCGGCGCCACCGGAGGCTTTCCCGGCGGCGCCGTTGCGGCGTGGGTGTGGGTCAGCCGGAGCACCCGGGGACGGGGGTGGGGCTGCCCGCGCAGTTGGTCGGGTGGTTGCCGGCCACGGTGGTGGCGACGAGTCCCACCGTGCCGGTGTTGTTGTAGATGCCGCCGGGGGCGGTGTCGGCGCTGTTGTCGGTCACCGTGCTGGCGATGAGGGTCGCGGTGCCCAGGTTGGCGAGGCCGCCGCCGGTGGCACCCGGGCTGTTGGCGGTGTTGCCGCTGACGGTGCTGGCCTCCAGGGTCAGCGTGGCGCTGGTGATGTTGGCGATGCCGCCGGCGTTGCCCGCGGTCGCGGTGTTGCCGCTGACGGTGGTGTCCTGCAGCGTCATGGTGCCGTGGTTGCTGATGCCGGCGCTGACGGCCGCCGTGTTGCCCTTGACCAGAGCCGATCGCAGCGTCGCGGTGCCGCTGTTGAGGATGCCGCCGAAGGCGGTGACGGCGGTGTTGTCGCTGATGTCACCGGCCGCCATCGTCAGCTTGCCGTTCGATCCGGCGAAGACGCCACCGCCGAGGTCGCCGGTGTTGCTTCTGATGCTGCTGGCCTCCAGGGTCAGCGCGCCGCCACTGAAGATGCCTCCTCCCGCGCCGGTGGCCGTGTTGTGGTCGACGCTGCTCGCCCGCAGGACCACGGTGCCGTTGGCGAAGCCGGCGATGCCGCCGCCGACGCCACCGGCGGTGTTGCCGGTGACGGTGCTCGCCTGGAGAGTCAGGCTGCCGGCGTTGATGTTCTGGATGCCACCGCCGTCGCCGGGAGTGCTGCCGCCCCTGACCGTGCCGTTGTTGAGGGTGAGCTTGCCGCCGTCGACCCTGATGACGAGGAACTGGGGAGTGCCCGCCGCCGTGGACCGCTCGATGGTGTCCCCGTCGGCGTTGACGGTGATCGGGGTGGTGATGGCCGGCAGGCCCGCGTCGCCCCCGTTGAATGCCGTGGTGAGGGTGTACGTGCAGCCCGGGGCCAGGTTCAGGGTGCCCCCACCGGATCCGTTGGCCGTACTGATCGCGGTGATCAGTGCGGCGGTGGTGCACGGAACGTTGGTCGCGGCTTCGGCGGTCGTCGGGACGACGGCCAGGCCGAGGCCGAGGGCCGTGCCCGTCGCAAGGTACCGGGGGATGTGCAGATTCCGCATGGTGCTCCTCAGGGAACTCACGGGCCGCCCGAGCTCGCCTGCGGAGTGGGCCGGCGGGTCGGCTCCGACGGGAAGCGGCTGTCGGTCGCGGGGGTGAGTCGACACGGTGCCGGTTGGTCGGAGCAGGACCGGAGAGCTGCCGCTTTCAGACAGGTGCGAACAGCAGATGTCAACATCTGAGCAGCTGGGTGCCGGATCGGCTCGTCGGCGCTTCCGGATGGGTGAGCGGATGGCTTCGTACCGTAACGGGAGCCGGTTGTGCGGGGGTGCGAAAAGGCGCTACCAGTCGCTGATCAGGGCAGGTCGGCCCCGCCGGCTCACCCGGCACCGCCGCTGAGCTACACGTGGAACGGGACGGTCGTGACGACGACGTTCGGCAGGGGGCGCAGCGCCCTCCGCAGCCGAGCCGCGAGCCGGTTGTGCAGGATGCGGTGGTACCAGTGCCGTACGACAGCCACGCGGTCGGACGTGAGCCCACGGCCGGGATGTGCGAGGTGGTCGACGTGATCCTCTACGTCGCGTGGACCGGCATCGCCTGGTGCATGGGTGCTCAAGGGCCCAAGAGGGCGGTTTCGCTCGGAGCCGAGGCGGTGGGTCTCGGAGGACGATCTACGGTCTGCTCATGGTTCTTGGGCCGTCGTATGTCAGATGCCGGGGGCTTCTCCCTGTTCTTGGGTAAACGGCGCAGGAAGTCGGCGGGTCCGACTTCCTGCGGGCCGGGTGGTCAGGCGGGGACGTCGGCGTGCCAGCGCCAGGTTGTGCGTTGGGGGTGGCCGGGGAGTGGGGCTCGGCCGGTGGCCCAGAGGAGGGTGGGCCAGGGGGCGGCGTCGACGGTGGGGATGTCGGGGAAGAGGCGGGTGAGGGTGCGGTGGCAGATGTCGGCCGGGGGGTTCCAGGGGAGGTCCAGGCCCCGGGTGACGTCGTGCAGGTGCACCAGGAGCTCCACCAGGCTCATCGCCACGAAGCCGGTCGGGTCGGCGAGGCCCCAGGGGTGGTAGGCGCGCGCGTCGGGTGAGGCGGTGCGGGCGATGGCGACCATCAGCCCGCCGCTGGCCTCCAGCACTTCGACGAGCCCGGCCGCGCCGGCCCCGCGCTCGGCGCGGACGAAGCTGTTCGGCGCACCCGGGGCCTCGCGCGTCGAGACGAACGGGACGTAGCGGTCCCGCGGCGGCCGGGCGGGGCCGAGTTGGGCGGCGTAGGCGAGGAGGTCGTCCGCGAGGTGTTCGACGGTCTCCCAGCAGGACCAGCCGAGCGTGCCGGCGGGGCGGGACCAGTCGGCGTCCGCGGGGGCGCCGCGCAGGGTGTCGGCGGCGAGGCGGAGGGCGGTGGCGAGGTCGTCCGGGGTGGGGGTCTCGGTCATGATCGTGATGCTAACGGTCCCGGCCCCGGCCCACCGCGCGCCTGCGATACCCCTGGGGGTACGTCTGCTAGGATCCGGCCCGATACCCCCAGGGGTACATCCGGGGTACATCCGTGAGGAGGGTGCGTGTACTTCGTCGACATCCTTGAGAGCGAGGCGCCGGGCGGTCACGGCTACCTGGCGGGCGGGCCCGGCGGGGCGGTGGCCGTCGACCCGCCGGCCGACGTCGGCCGGGTCCTCGCCGCGGCCGCCCGCCGGTGCGTCCCGATCGCGTACGTCGCCGAGACACACGTGCACGACGACCACGCCACCGGCGGGCCCGAACTCGCGCTGCTCACCGGCGCGCACTACCTCGTGCCCGCCGACGCGGCGGTGTCCTACCGGCGCGTCCTGGTGCACGACGGCGACGAGTTCGACCTCGACCCCGACCACGGCCTGGCCCTGCGCGCCGTCGCGACGCCCGGCCACACGCCGCACCACACCTCGTACGTCCTCACCCGGCACGGCCGCCCCCTCGCCGCCTTCACGGGCGGCCCGCTGCTGGACGCGGTGGGGGTGGCCGGCCTGCCGGGTCGGAACACCTAGTGCAGGACGTCGAGGACGTTGTCGGCGTTGTTGACGAAGTAGACCGCGTCGTGGTCGAGGTCCAGGTCGAGGCCGAAGAGCGCGCCCGCGCCGGGCGGGGTGCCCTCGTTGTTGATCGTCTTGGTCGCCACCTGCCGTCCGCTCCGGGTGGTCTCGACGATGTTGCCGTCCCCGCCGTTGACCGTGAGGATGTCGCCCCTGGGCGTGAGGGCCATTCCCAGTGGGGCGTTGAGGCTGCCACCCGAGGTGACGACCCGTCCGATGCCCGCGCTGTTCTTGCGGGTGAGCGCGTCGGGGATGGCCGTGATCCGGCTCAGCACGGTGTCCGCGACGTAGAGCGTGCCGTCGTGCAGGCCGACCCCGGTCGGGCCGACGACCAGGGCCGCCGGGTCCGTCCGCTCGGGGAAGCCCGACCCGATCTCGGTGAAGGCCACCGGGGCGGGCGGCTGGTCGCCCTCGGCGCACAGGGTGATCCGCAGGACGGTGCCCTCGTCGACCTCCGCGCCGTTGCCGTCGACCGTCCCGTTGAGCACGTTGGTGACGAACAGCTCGCTGCGCTTGCCGAAGCTGACGGCGGTCATGTCCCAGGGGCCGTTGATGCCGTGCCCGGCGATCGTCTCGCGGACCGTCCCGTGCTCGTCGAGCACCAGCAGGCACCCGGCCTTGGCGGTGGTGGACGTGCCGTCCGAGGTGGGGAGGCTGCCGACGACCACCCAGCCGCCGGGCAGGACGGTCAGCGCCGTGGTGAGGCCGACCCCGCCGTCGCACGGTCCCGGCAGGTTGTTCGGGTCGATCGTGGCGAACGTGGTCAGGGCGCCGTCCGGGGCGACCTGGACCAGGGTGGTGCCCCGGCCCTGCTGGCCCGCCGGCAGGTTCACCGAGTTGTTGAAGTTGCTGATCAGGACGTTGCCCCGGCGCAGGTCGCCGACGCTCTCCCGGATCGTGAACGTGCCGTACGGGTTCACGTCGCCGTTGGCGGGCACGGTGGACCCGACGAGGGACACGGTGTTCAGCCGGTCGAGGAACGGCCGCGGCTCGGCGGCCACGGGCGGGGTCGCGGTCCCGGCCCCTGCCCCTGCCCCGGCCGGGGTCGCGGCGGCGGTCAGACCGAGGGTCAGTGCGGCGCTCACCAGCGCGCTCGAACAAGCCCGAAGTCTCATGTGCGGTGCCTCCTGGAGGGCGGGCCCGGGACGGTCCGTCCCGACCCGCGGAAGTGCTCGGATCGCCCCCAGGACGTCACGCTAGGCACGCACCCCTCGGCCCGCCCGCCGGTGTCCGCCGAATGCCGGGCGCCCGGGTGACGCCGCCGTCAGGCGCGCACACCGTACCGACCGTGCCCGCTGTCGGTGGTGGCGGGTAGCCTCACTGGTTCCGACCGAGACCGGCTCCGCCCGGACTCGTTCCGGCCGAGAGGAGCCCCGTGACGATCGCACCGCAGCACCCCGACCGGCCTGCCGGCTGGATCTCCACCGGCCTGAGCTGGCACGAGGGCCGGCCGCGGCTCGGTGCCGTGTGCGGTCCGCGGGTGCACGAGCGCGTCGTCGGGGCCGGTACTGAGGTCGGCTGGCTGCTCGGCGGCCCGCGCCGGTGCACCGGGGCCTGGCTGGCCGGTGCCACCGAGCGCACGCCGTGTCCGCACCACGCGGAGATCGATCCGGGCGGCGGCGCCGTCCAGTGCCCGGCGTGCCAGAGCGTCGACCGCGGCCTCGCCCTCGCCCGCGACCAGATCCTCGACGACGGCCGCACGTACCTGCTCTACCTGGCCTGGTTCGGCGACGGCCTGCTCAAGGTGGGCCTGACCGCCGAGCAGCGCGGCGACAGCCGGCTCCTCGAACAGGGCGCACTCGCCTACGCGTTCACCGCGCGCGGCGGTCTCCCGGCGATCCGTCGCGCCGAACTCACCGTCGCCGCCTCGGGCCTGGCGCGCGAGCGGTTCAAGAGCCGCGCCAAGACGGACCGCTGGTGGTCCCACGGCGACGTGCCGCACCGCCGGGCCGTGCTCTCCGACGCCCGCACGCAGGCGCACGGGCTCCTGCGCGGCCACGCCCTGGAGCTGCTCGCGGACCGCCCGGTGACCGACCACGTCGAGCGCTTCGGCCTGGCCGGCGGCGCCCCGGAGAGCTACCGGCACGTCGACGGGCTCGCGCACGGCGCCGTCCTCGCGGGCACGCTGCGGGCGCCGGTCGGCCGGCACCTCTTCCTCGACCAGGCCGACGGCGCCGACCCGCTGCTGCTCGACACCCGGCTGCTCACCGGCTGGACGCTCACCGCCGTCACGGGCCGCGCCACCGCCGGCGTCGCGCTCGCGGAGCGCGTCCGCCCGCCGGAGCCGGACACCCAGGAAGCGCTGTTCTGAACCCGCCCACCATTGTGGTTGCTTAATGAAACCACGAGGTCTGGCCTCGCCCTCAGTGGTTTCAACCTGCTACCAGTGCGGAGTGAGCACCCCGCGATGATCGCCGCCCACGAGACCTTCGACGGCACCTTCCCGTACCGGCCGCACTTCAGCACCGCCCCGGGCTTCCGGATGCACCACGTCGACGAGGGCGACGGCCCCGTCCTGCTCTGCCTGCACGGCGAACCCACCTGGGGCTACCTCTTCCGCGACCTGGTCCGCCGCTTCGCGCCCACCCACCGGGTGGTGGTCCCGGACCACATGGGCTTCGGCAAGAGCGAGACGCCGGCCGGCCGGACGTACCGCCTGCAGGACCACGTCGACAACCTGGTGGCCCTCGTCGACGACCTCGGCCTGCGCGAACTCACCCTCGTGCTGCACGACTTCGGCGGGCCGGTCGGCATGGGCCTGGCCGCCCGGCGCCCGGGGCTCGTCACCGGGGTGGTCAGCCTCAACGGGCCGACGCCCTTCGGCCGGCCCAGGCTCCCGGACGCGCTGATGGCCAACGCGGCCGAGTCCCCGTGGTTCCGCTGGATCGCCCGCGCGCACGCGGACGGCAGCCTGGACGCCGTCCTCGGCGAACTCGGCTACACGATCCTCAGCACCCTGAAGCTCAACGGCTTCGAGAACAACGCGCTGATCACCGACACCTGGCTGCGCGCCTACGCCTCGCCGTTCCCCACCCGTGCGTCGGCGGCCGGCGCGCTCGGCTGGGCGGAGGGCTTCGCGACCGGGGCCCACGTGTTCGAGACGCCGGGCGACGAGGCCTGCGCCGCGCTCGCCGCCGTGCCCGCGCTCGCCGTCTGGGGCGGCGCGGACCGGACGCCGGGGGCGCGGCACTTCCTGCCGCTGTTCGCGGAGGCGTTCCCGCGCGGCCGGACCGTCGAGCTGGCGGGCGTGGGCCACTACAGCCCCGAGGACGCCCCGGACACCATCGCGGTGCTGCTCCGTGAGTTCCTCTCGACGGCCCGACGGCGGCGGGGGCTCAGCCCAGCCGCCCGCGCACCCCGCCCGGCCCGGAGCGGGACCGGCGCGAGAGCGGCGGCCGCGACGGGCGGACGTCGGTGCGCGCGGGCGGTTCGGTGTCCGCCGCGCGCCGGGCCGCCGCGGTGCGGGCGGCGGCCAGCGCCATCCGCGCGAGCAGCGGGTCCTCGCGGACCCCGGCCGCCCGCTTGGCCGTCTGGCAGCGCGAGCACCAGATCGGGGACGCGGGCCCGTCGGGGTACGCCAGGCTCTCGGGCGGCAGGTAGTGCCCACCGCACTCGACGCATTCGAAGACCAACCTCATCCGACGATCACCGTCCCGGATCCGTGGCACCGACCGCATGGCGACCAGAAGGTGTGGATCCTCGGCACCATGCTTCCTTCCTCGTCCAGTTCGACCGTGGCCTCGGTCTTCTGGGTCCCCCCGGACCCGCCGCAACCGGAACAGGACTGAACCTCGGGCATATGCCGTCCTTCCGTAGCGGAGGACCACGGTAGCGCGAAAATCCGCGCAGCAGCACCGGTCCTGACGATCCACCACTCCATCGGGGAGCGCGCGGACGCCCCGCGCGCCCCGCTGGACGCCGCAGACGCGTCCGGCACGCGCTTCGGCCTCCCGCGCACGCACGGGCTGTCTCTTATAAACAAAACCCAGCCCACCAGACCA
>NZ_JBHWGV010000006.1:16611-25958 GCF_042732955.1 Kitasatospora sp. NPDC059747
GGGGGGGGGGGGCCCCCCGCGCCCCGCGCCCCCCGCGCCGCCCACGGGGTCCGCCCCCCCGCGCCGGCACGGGCGGCCGAAGGGGAGGGGGCAGTTCAGCCGCGCGCGGCCTTCAGGAACTCGCGGTTCATCGCGGCGATGCTGGGGAGCGGGATGCCCTTGGGGCAGGCGGTGGCGCACTCGCCGGTGTTGGTGCACCCGCCGAAGCCCTCGGCGTCCATGGCGGCGACCATGTTCCGCACCCGGGAGGAGCGCTCCGGCGCGCCCTGGGGGAGCACGTTGAGGTGGACGACCTTGGCGGACGTGAAGAGCATCGCCGAGCCGTTCGGGCAGGCGGCCACGCAGGCGCCGCAGCCGATGCACTCGGCGTGCTCGAAGGCGGTGTCGGCGGCCTCCTTGGGGACGGGCGTGGCGTGCGCGTCGGGGGCGCTGCCGGTGGGGGCGGTGACGTAGCCGCCGGAGCCGATGATCCGGTCGAAGGCCGAGCGGTCCACGACGAGGTCCTTGACCACCGGGAAGGCGGAGGCCCGCCAGGGCTCGACGTCGATGGTGTCGCCGTCGGTGAAGTGCCGCATGTGCAGCTGGCAGGTGGTGGTCCGTTCCGGGCCGTGGGCCTGCCCGTTGATGACCATGCCGCAGGCGCCGCAGATGCCCTCGCGGCAGTCGTGGTCGAAGGCGACGGGCTGGTCGCCGCGGGTGATGAGCTCCTCGTTGAGGGTGTCGAGCATCTCCAGGAAGGACATGTCCGGGCTGATCCCGCCGACCTCGTAAGTGGTCATCGCGCCGGGGGTGTCCGGGCCCGCCTGGCGCCAGATGCGCAGGGTGAGGTTCATGCGTAGCTCCGCTGGGTGGGGTGGACGTACTCGAAGTCGAGCGCCTCGCGGTGGAGGACGGGCGCGGTGCCGGTGCCGGTGAACTCCCAGGCGGCGGCGTAGGTGTAGTCCTCGTCGCGGCGGGCGGCCTCGCCGTCCGGGGTCTGGCTCTCGGTGCGGAAGTGGCCGCCGCAGGACTCGGCCCGGTGCAGGGCGTCCAGGCACATGAGTTCGGCGAGCTCGAAGTAGTCGACGAGCCGGTTGGCCTTCTCCAGCGACTGGTTGAGCTCCCGGCCGGTGCCGGGCACCTTGATGCGGTGCCAGAACTCGTCGCGCAGGCGCGGGATCCGCTCCAGGGCCCGGCGCAGCCCGGCCTCGTCGCGGGCCATGCCGCACTCGTCCCACAGGAGTTCGCCGAGTTCGCGGTGGAAGGAGTCGGGGGTGCGGTCGCCGTCGACGGCGAGGATGAGGCCCAGCCGGTCCCCGACCTCGGCCTCCGCCTCGGTGACGGCGGGGTGGTCGGCGGGGACGGCCGGCAGCTTCTCCCGGGCCAGGTAGTCGTTGAGGGTGGGCGGCAGGACGAAGTAGCCGTCGGCGAGGCCCTGCATGAGGGCGCTGGCGCCGAGCCGGTTGGCGCCGTGGTCGGAGAAGTTGGCCTCGCCGATCGCGAACAGGCCGGGCACGGTGGTCTGGAGGTCGTAGTCGACCCAGAGCCCGCCCATCGTGTAGTGGATCGCGGGGTAGATCCGCATCGGCACCCGGTACGGGTCCTCGGCGGTGATCCGCTCGTACATGTCGAAGAGGTTGCCGTACTTCGCCTCGACGGCGTCCCGGCCCATCCGGCGGACGGCGTCGGCGAAGTCGAGGTAGACGCCCTGGCCGCCGGGGCCGACGCCGCGGCCCTCGTCGCAGACGTTCTTGGCGGCGCGGGAGGCGATGTCGCGCGGGACGAGGTTGCCGAAGGCGGGGTAGACGCGCTCCAGGTAGTAGTCGCGTTCGTCCTCGGGTATCTCGGCCGGCGGCCGCTGGTCGCCGCGCGCCTTG
This sequence comes from Kitasatospora sp. NPDC059747, assembly GCF_042732955.1. Taxonomy (NCBI): domain Bacteria; kingdom Bacillati; phylum Actinomycetota; class Actinomycetes; order Kitasatosporales; family Streptomycetaceae; genus Kitasatospora; species Kitasatospora sp. NPDC059747. The sequence goes on from NZ_JBHWGV010000006.1 coordinate 18,468, forward strand.
GGAACCCAGATCCGGCCGTCGTTGCGCAGCGACTCGCTCATCAGGGTGAGCTTGGACTGGTGGTCGCCCGAGCGCGGGATGCAGGTGGGGTGGATCTGGGTGAAGCACGGGTTGGCGAAGAGGGCGCCGCGGCGGTGGGCCCGCCAGATCGCGGTGGCGTTGGAGTTCTTGGCGTTGGTGGAGAGGTAGAAGACGTTGCCGTAGCCGCCGCTGGCGAGCACGACGGCGTCGGCGGTGTGGGTGCGGATCTCGCCGGTGACGAGGTCGCGGGCGACGATGCCGCGGGCGCGTCCGTCGACGACGACGAGGTCGAGCATCTCGGTGCGCGCGTGCATCTCGACGTTGCCGGCGGCGATCTGCCGGGAGAGCGCCTGGTAGGCGCCGAGCAGCAGTTGCTGGCCGGTCTGGCCGCGGGCGTAGAAGGTGCGGGAGACCTGGACGCCGCCGAAGGAGCGGGTGTCGAGCAGGCCGCCGTACTCGCGGGCGAACGGGACGCCCTGGGCCACGCACTGGTCGATGATCTCCACCGAGACCTGGGCCAGCCGGTGCACGTTGGACTCGCGGGCGCGGAAGTCGCCGCCCTTGACGGTGTCGTAGAACAGCCGGCGGACGGAGTCGCCGTCGTTGCGGTAGTTCTTGGCCGCGTTGATGCCGCCCTGGGCGGCGATCGAGTGGGCGCGTCGCGGGGAGTCCTGGAAGCAGAACTGGACGACGTGGTAGCCCTGTTCGGCGAGGGTGGCGCCGGCCGCGCCGCCGGCCAGGCCGGTGCCGACGACGATCACCGTGTGCTTGCGGCGGTTGGCCGGGTTGACCAGCTTGGCGTCGAACCGCCGCTGGTCCCAGCGCTGTTCGATCGGCCCGGCGGGCGCCTTGGTGTCGGCGATCGGCTCGCCGACGGTGTAGGACGCGTAGCTCATTTCACGACTCCGGTCATCACGGCCACGGGGACGGACAGGAAGCCCGCGGTGAGGATCAGGGCGAGGCCGTTGGCGGCCAGCTTCAGCGCCCGGTCCCGGCGGGCGTTGTTGGCGCCGAGGGTCTGCGCGGCGCTCCAGAACCCGTGCCGGACGTGCAGGCCGACGGCGAGCATCGCGACGATGTAGATCACGTCGCTGTACCAGCGGCCGAAGGTGGCGACGATGTTCTGGTACGGGTGGCCGTGCTCGGCGACGGGGTTCACGGTGAGCGTCGTCAGGTCGAGGACGTGCCACACGATGAACAGCGCGAGGATCACCCCGCCCCAGCGCATCGTGCGGGTCGCGTAGCTCGCGCGGCGGCGCTGGTGCACGTACTTGCTCGGCCGGGCGGCGAGGTCGCGCCGGCTCAGCTGGTAGGCGGCGACCCCGTGCAGGACGACGGCGGCCAGCAGGCCGGAGCGGGCGATCCAGAGGAACCACTCGTAGCGCAGGAACGGTTCGCCGATGGTGCGCAGCCAGTGCGCGTAGCCGTTGAGGTCGTCGGGGCCGAAGAACACCTTGAGGTTCCCCAGCATGTGCGCGACCAGGTACAGCAGCATGGCCAGTCCGCTGACGGCCATGACCGCCTTCTTGCCGACGGTCGACCGCCAGAGGGTCGCCAGGGTGGACGGGTGCCGGGCCGTCCGAGTCGCGGTTGTCATGGCAGCCACGGTAGGGACGGCCGCAAGGGTGCGTCCAAGACATGATGCGGCTCGTGACGATAGGCAGCCACTATCAAGGAGGCCTATCCTGGCCGTGTGCAGCTCCAGCAACTCCGCTACTTCCTGGCCGTCGCCGAGACCCGCCACTTCACGCGCGCGGCCGAGGCGGCACACGTGGCGCAGCCGTCCCTCTCGCAGCAGATCCGGGCACTGGAGCGGGAGTTGGGCGCCGAGCTGTTCCACCGCACGCGCGGCCGGATCGCTCTCACCGACGCGGGGGACGCACTGCTGCCGCTGGCGCGGCGCATCCTCGCGGACACCGAGAGCGCGCGGCTCGCCGTGCAGGAGACGGTCCAGCTGCGCCGCGGCCGGGTGCGGCTGGGGGCGCCGCCGAGCCTGTGCACGAGCCTGGTGCCGGACGTCCTGCGGGTGTTCCGGGACCGCTACCCGGGGGTGGCGCTGGCGGTGCGCGAGGGCGGTTCGCGCGACCTCGTCCGCTGGCTGGCGGCGGGGGAGCTGGACCTCGCGCTGGTGATCACCCCCGCGAGCGGGGAGGCGGCGCCGGCCCTGGACGTCACCGAACTGCTGCACGAGGAGCTGGTGCTGGTGTCCGCCCTCCCGAAGCGGGCCCGGCGAACGGTGCGGGTGACGGAGCTGCGCGGGCGGCCGCTGGTGATGTTCCGCGAGGGCTACGACGTGCGCGAGGCGACCCTGGCGGCCTGCCGGGCGGCGGGGTTCGAGCCGGAGTTCGCGGTGGAGGGCGGGGAGATGGACGCGGTGCTCGGCTTCGTCCGGGCCGGGCTCGGGCCCGCGGTGGTGCCCGGCATGGTGGCGGCCCGCTCGGGGCTCGGGGTGACCCCGTTCGCGGGACCGGGCCTGGGGCGCACGATCGCCGTCGCGCACGGCCACGAGGTGCCGCTCACGCGCGCCGCCGACGCGCTGCGCGAGACCCTGCTGGCGCACCTGCGCGACGCCGCCCGGGACGGTGAACTGCCGCCGGGCACACGGCTGTTGCTATGAGAAAGGCCCGGGGCGCGTGCCCCGGGCCTTTCTCGTGGCAGTGCGGCGATCAGGCCGGCAGCACGGCCTCGATCGCGGCGACGACCTCGTCCGACTCCGGCTCGGTGGCCGGGCGGATCCGGGCGGCCACCGAGCCGTCCGGGGTGATCAGGAACTTCTCGAAGTTCCACTTGACGTCGCCGGCCTCGCCCTCGGCGTCCGCCGTCCCGACCAGCGTGGCGTACAGCGGGTGCCGGTCGTCACCGTTCACCTCGATCTTCTCGAACAGCGGGAAGGTGACGCCGTACGTCGTCGAGCAGAACGTCTCGATCTCCTCGGCGCTGCCCGGCTCCTGCCCGGCGAACTGGTTGCAGGGGAAGCCCAGCACGCTGAACCCGCGCGCGGCGTAGCGCTCCTGGAGCCGCTCCAGGCCCGCGTACTGCGGGGTCAGACCGCACTTGGAGGCGACGTTGACGATCAGCAGCGCCTTGCCCTTGTAGTCGGCGAGCGAGGTGGCCTCGCCGGACAGCGTGCGCAGCGGAATGTCGTACAGGCTCACGGTGGTCCCTTTCGGCAGGTCGGTGGGGTCGGACTCCCGGGTTACGGTAGCGCTCCCGGAAGGCTCAACCACGACGGCGCCGCCGGTGTTCCGCGAGCGTGGGGGCGCACTGAGCGGCACGTCCGCCCCCACGCTGCGGGTCCGTGCGCCGCCTCAGACCGCGAGCGGCTTGATGGCGGTCGGCGCGTGCTCGGGCAGGGTCGCGAGCTCCTCGAACTCGTTGACCTTGTCGATGTCGTTGCCGCTCATCGAGATGTTGGTGACCCGCTCCAGGATCGCCTCGACGACGACCGGGACGCGGAACTCGGCGGCCAGCTTCTTGGCCTCCTCGAAGGCCGGCAGCAGGCCCTCCGGCTCGGTGACCCGGATCGCCTTGCAGCCCAGGCCCTCGGCGACCTTGACGTGGTCGACGCCGTAGACGCCCAGCTCCGGCGCGTTGATGTTCTCGAACTCCAGCTTGACCTGGAAGTCGATGTCGAAGTTCCGCTGTGCCTGGCGGATCAGGCCCAGGTAGGAGTTGTTCACCAGGACGTGGACGTAGGGGATGCGGTGCTGGGCACCGACCGCCAGCTCCTCGATCATGAACTGGAAGTCGTAGTCGCCGGACAGGGCGACGATCTGGCCCTCGGGGTCGGCGGTCGCGACGCCGAGCGCGGCCGGGATGGTCCAACCGAGCGGGCCGGCCTGGCCGCAGTTGATCCAGTGGCGCGGCTTGTAGACGTGCAGCATCTGCGCGCCGGCGATCTGGGACAGGCCGATGGTGGTGACGTAGCGGGTCTCCGGGCCGAAGGCCTTGTTCATCTCCTCGTAGACGCGCTGCGGCTTGAGCGGCACGTTGTCGAAGTGGGTGCGGCGCTGCAGCTGGGCCTTGCGGGCCTGCGTGGCGGCGGCCCACTCGCCGCGGTCCTTCAGCTGCCCGGCGGCCTTGAGCTCCTTGGCCACCGTGACGAACAGCTCCAGTGCGGCCTTGGCGTCGGAGGCGATGCCGAGGTCGGGGGCGAAGATCTTGCCGATCTGGGTGGGCTCGACGTCGACGTGGACGAACTTGCGGCCCGCGGTGTAGACGTCCAGGCCGCCGGTGTGGCGGTTGGCCCAGCGGTTGCCGATGCCGAGGACGAAGTCGGAGGCGAGGAAGTTCTCGTTGCCGTAGCGGTGCGAGGTCTGCAGGCCGACCATGCCGGCGTTCAGCTCGTGGTCGTCCGGGACGATGCCCCAGCCCATCAGGGTCGGGATCACCGGGACGCCGGTCAGCTCGGCGAACTCCAGCAGCAGCTCCGAGGCGTCGGCGTTGATGACGCCGCCGCCGGCGACGATCAGCGGGCGCTCGGACTCCTGGAGGAGCGCGATGGCCTTCTCGATCTGGATCCGGTTCGCGGTCGGCTTGTAGACCGGCAGCGGCTGGTAGGCCTCCGGGTCGAAGTCGATCTCGGTCAGCTGGACGTCGATCGGCAGGTCGATCAGGACCGGGCCCGGACGGCCGGAGCGCATCAGGTGGAAGGCCTGCTGGAAGACGCCGGGGACCTGGGCGGCCTCCAGGACGGTGGTCGCCGCCTTGGTGACCGGCTTGGCGATCGAGGCGATGTCGACGGCCTGGAAGTCCTCCTTGTGCAGGCGGGCGACCGGGGCCTGGCCGGTGATGCACAGGATCGGGATCGAGTCGGCGATCGCCGAGTACAGGCCGGTGATCATGTCGGTGCCGGCCGGGCCCGAGGTGCCGATGCACACGCCGATGTTGCCGGCCTTGGCGCGGGTGTAGCCCTCGGCCATGTGGGAGGCGCCCTCGACGTGACGGGCGAGCGTGTGCCTGATCCCGCCGGAGGCCTTGAGGGCGGCGTAGAACGGGTTGATGGCTGCGCCCGGCACGCCGAACGCGACCTCAACGCCTTCGAGCTTGAGGATCTCCACGGCCGCGCGGGCGGCTGTCATACGAGGCATCGGGTTTCTCCTGCGTCGGCCCGCAGTGGCTCGGAGGGCTCATCTCCAGAATTCCACCATACGGAAGAACGGTTTCTGTATGTGGAAGAAAAGGTAGGACGGAGCCTGTCGGGGCGTCAAGGGGAGATTCAACAGATTGTGGACGTTCACCCAGGGTGTGGCCTGTGGGATCCGTGGTGGGCAGGCCTCGTTCGTACACGCGGACGGCTGTCGTGCAAGTGTGCCCGGGGAACCGTGCGTTCCGGCCCGGAAAGCGGACCCGGTGTGCAGCCCGGGTGAAGGGGCCGTGTGCGAGGTTGGCCCGCCCCGCTCCCCTGGGTACCGTCGGAGCCACGCCGGGCCACCCACTGTCGCCCCCGTCGTGCGGCCCTTCTTCCCGCCCGCACCCGCTAGCACCGCGCGCATCCGCAAGCGCCGGCCGTACCGCAGGCCCTGCCCTTCGTACCGTGCCCCTCGCGCCCGCACGTCCCGTCGCACGCTTCCTCGCATGTGTCTGCGCATGTGTCGTCCGCGCATGTGTCCCCGCATGCCTCCCCGCTGCCGATCCGCACGCTTCCCGCATGCCTCCCCGCATGCCGACCCGCACGCTTCCCCGCCCGCCCCGGAGCAGCGTGCCCGCCGCCGGCGGGCGCGCGGAAGGAACGTACCCATGCGCCGAAACCCCGTCCGTCGCCCGGCGGTGACCGGGTGAGCCGTCCGCCCCACCGCCGCAAGGGCCCGCCGGGCCGCCCCCGCCGCACCGCGCCCCCGGGCCGGCCCCGGGGTTCGCTCACCGGACTCCTGCGCACCGTCCCGTGGCGCTACGACCTGCCCGCCTCGATCGTCGTCTTCCTCGTCGCCCTGCCGCTGTGCGTCGGGGTGGCCGTCGCCTCCGGCGTCCCGGCCGAGCTCGGCCTGGTGACCGGCATCGTCGGCGGCCTGGTGGTCGGGCTGCTGCCCGGCAGCAGCCTCCAGGTCAGCGGGCCGGCCGCCGGGCTCACCGTCCTCGTCTACGACGCCGTCCACCGCTTCGGCCCGCACGCGCTCGGCCTGCTCGTCCTCGGCGCCGGACTGCTCCAGCTGGCCATGGGCGCCCTGCGGCTCGGCCGCTGGTTCCGCGCCATGTCCGCGTCCGTCGTGCACGGCATGCTCGCCGGCATCGGGCTCACCCTGCTCTCCGGCCAGCTGTACGCGCTCGCCGACCGCCGGGCTCCGGCCACCGGCCCGGAGAAGATCGCCGGCCTGCCCGCCCTGCTGCGCGACGCCCTCACCGGCGCCGCGAACCCGAGCGCCGTCGCGCTCGGCGTGGCCACCCTGCTGGTGCTCGTCCTCTGGAAGCACCTGCCGGAGCGAGTCGCCCGCGGCGTGCCCGCCCCGCTGGCCGCCGTCGGGCTCGCCGCCGCCGTGACCGCGGCCGCCGACCTGCCGGTGGCCCGGGTCCGCGTCGCCGGCCTGCTCGACGTCGTCCACCTGCCCGACCGCGTCACCCTCGGCGAACTGGCGGGCGGCGCGGGCCTCGGCACCGTCGTCGCCTTCACCCTCATCGCCTCCGCCGAGACGTTGTTCAGCGCCGCCGCCGTCGACCGGATGCACCACGGCCCGCGCACCGACTACGACCGCGAACTCACCGCGCAGGGCATCGGCAACACGGTGTGCGGACTGCTCGGCGCGCTGCCGATGACCGCCGTCATCGTGCGCAGCGCCACCAACGTCCAGGCCGGCGCCCGCAGCAAGGCCTCGCGCACCCTGCACGGCGTTTGGCTGCTGCTGTTCACCGCGCTGCTCCCCGGCGTGCTCGGGCTCGTCCCGCTCACCGCGCTCGCCGCCGTCCTCGTGCACGCGGGCGCGAAGCTCGTCCCGGTGCGGCGGATCGCGGCGCTGTGCCGGGAGCACCGGGGCGAGGCGGTGGTGCTCGCGGTGACGGCGGGCTCGATCGTCGTCACCGACCTGTTCGAGGGGGTGTTGATCGGCGTCGGGCTGGCGGTGGTGAAGTCCGCGTGGCAGACCTCGCACCTGCAGATCCGGGTGGAGGAGGAGCGGCTGCCCTCGGGCGAGGCGCTCCAGCGGGTGCGGCTGAGCGGCAACGCGACGTTCCTGCGGCTGCCGCGGCTGCTCGACGCGCTGGAGCGGCTGCCGGCCGACCGCCCGGTGGAGCTGGACTGGTCCGGCCTGCGGCACCTGGACCACGCCTGCACGGTGGCGCTCGCGTCCTGGGCCGCGCAGCACCGGGCGCGCAGCTCGGCGCCGCTGGCCGTCGAACCGCCGCTGCCGATGGTGGTGTGACGGCCGCCGGCTGACGTCTGGTTAGCCTGGTCGCGGTCCCCGGGGTGCCCGACCGCGACCAGGGCCGGTAGATGGGAGTTCAGCCCTGAGAGCTGCGGTTTAGGTCACCCCGCTGTGA
>NZ_JBHWGV010000006.1:25968-63193 GCF_042732955.1 Kitasatospora sp. NPDC059747
CGACCGCGGGTCTTGTGTGTGTGGTGCCCGCGGCCGGTTTGTTCTCTCGCTCGCGGCGGGGCCGCGGCCGCCGCCCCCCCCCCCCCCCGCGACCAGTGCCGTTCGAGAGGAGTGCAGCCGTGATCGCTGCGTTTTCGGTCACCCCGTTGGGCATCGGCGAGGACGTGGGGGAGGCGGTCGCCGCCGCCGTCCGCGTCGTGCGGGCGAGCGGGCTGCCCAACCGCACGGACGCGATGTTCACCAGCGTCGAGGGGGAGTGGGACGAGGTGATGCCGGTGATCAGGGCGGCGATCGAGGCGGTGAAGGCCTACAGCGGCCGGGTGAGCACGGTCATCAAGATCGACGACCGGGCCGGCGTCACCGACGGCCTCACCGCCAAGGTCGCGTCCGTCGAACGGCACCTCGCGGAGGGGGAGCGGTCCTAGCCCGGCCGGCACCTCGCGGAGAACGGTCAGGGCTGGCTCACCCGGGCGGGCTCCGCCGCCGGCTCCGTGGCGTGGTCGGCGGCCTGGGCCCGGCCCGGCAGCAGCCGGTCCAGGGCGTACGGGCCGGAGCCGATGGCGGCGATGGCGAGGAACGCCCAGCAGAACATGACGGACGGCTCGCCGCCGTTCTGCAGCGGGAGCAGCGCGTGCTGCTGGTGGACGGTGAAGTAGGCGTAGGCCATCGAGCCGGAGCAGAGCAGCGCGGCCCAGCGGGTGCCGAGGCCGACCGCGACGAGGAGGCCGCCGGCCAGCTGGATCAGGGCGGCCCACCAGCCCGGCCACTGGCCGAACGGGACGGTGCCGCCGCCCTTGGCGCCGCCGAGGACGCCGAACAGGGAGGCGGCGCCGTGGCAGGCGAAGAGCAGGCCGACGACGACCCGGAAGGCCGCCAGGGCGAGCGGGCGGGCGCTGTCGGTCACGGCGCGCGGGGTGGTGGGGAAGTGGACGGACATGGGGCAACGCCTCCTGGTGTGGGGGAGGAGGGGTGGTCGGCAAGGGTAGCTATGGTCTAGTCCACTTGACAATGGTCCGTCAGATTCCCCTCGGCTCTGGCGAATTCCGTCAAGTCGGCCGGCGTGCGGGCCGGCCGTCGATCGACAGGAGAAGAGTCGGACGAGCCCCTTGCAAACTTCTATATTGACCGAGCGGTCCAGAAAGGTTTAGCGTTCCACCATGGCGCGAACGAAGGAATTCGACCCGGACGCGGCGCTGCAGGCGGCCCTGGAGCTGTTCTGGCGGCGCGGCTACGAGGCCACGTCCATGGCCGACCTGGTCGAGGGGCTAGGGATCGGCCGCGCGAGCCTGTACGCCACGTTCGGCAGCAAGCATGAGCTGTACCTGCGCGCGCTGGAGCGCTACGGCGAGCAGACCGACCCGGTGCTGCTCGCCGAGCTCTCCCGGCCCGGGCCGGTGCTGCCGGCGGTCCGTGCGGTGGTCCGCCGGTACGCGGCGGAATCCACCGGGAGCGAGCGGGAGCGCGGCTGCTTCGTCGTCAACACGGCGGTCGAACTGGCGCCGCACGACCCGTCGGCCGCGCGCCGGGTGGAGGCGAGCCTCGGCCACCTGGAGGCGCTGCTGACCGCCGCGCTCGTGCGCGCCGAGGCGCAGGGGGAGCTGTCCGAGGGGCGCGACCCCCGGGCGCTGGCGCGGACGCTCATGGTGCTGATGCAGGGCATGCGCGTGATGGGCAAGGTCGCGGACGGGCCGGCGCGCGTGCGGGACGCCGCCGAGCAGGCGCTCGTGCTGCTGGGCTGACCGAGGTCGCGGGGTGGCGGCCGCGCGGCCTTTTTGTGTCCTTATTCTGAACCGAACGGTCTACATAGGGGGAGTGGTCATGAGGGGGTTGTCCATGCCGGGCTCTCGGGCTCCGGCAATGGCAGCGGCAATGGCAGCGGCAATGGCAGCGGCAATGGCAACGGCGCGAACAGGCTTCGCGCTGCTCGGCGCCGTCCAGGTCGCGCTGATCTTCACGCTCATGCTCCTCACCGTCCCGCTGCCCTTGGTGGCGCGGCAGTTCGGGCTCGGCCCGTCCGGCGTGCTGGTGCTGAGCGCGGCCTACGGGCTCTCGTTCAGCTCGCTGCTCCTGCTCGGCGGGCGGCTCGCCGACCGGTACGGCGGGCGCCGCGTGTTACGGGCCGGGCTCGCCCTGTTCGGCGCGGCCTCCGCCGCCTGCGCCGTCGCGCCCGGCTTCGCCGCGCTGTTGGCGGGCCGGTTCGGCCAGGGTGCCGGTGCGGCGCTGGTCGCCCCGGCGGCGGTCGCGGTGGTCCGGGCGCTGCACCCGGGGGCCGCCGACTACCGCCGGGCGATGGCGACGTGGGGCGGGCTCTCGGTGCTCGGGGCGACCGCGGGGAGCCTGATCTCGGGCGTGGTCGCGGCGTGGGCGTCCTGGCGCTGGCCGTTCGCCGTGCCCGTGCTGGTCGCGGCCCTGGCCCTGGTGCGCTCCGGTGGCCTGCCGCCCGCCGAGCCCGGTCGTGGGCGCGGGCCGGGCCTGGACCTGCGGGGTGCCGTCCTCGCCACCGCCGGTGTGTGCGCGGCCAGTTACGGCCTGGTCGCGTCCACCGACCACGGCTGGGGCACTCCCGTCGTGCTCGCCCCGCTCGCCGCCGGACTCGTCCTGCTCCTCGCCTTCGCCGCCGCCGAACGGCGCGCCGTCGACCCGCTGCTGCCGCCCGGCTTCCTGGCCGACCGCCGCCGCGCCACCGCGCTCGCCGCCGTCATGGTGACCGCCACCGGCACCGCGCTGACCTTCCTGTTGCTCGCCCTCTACCTCCAACAGGTCCGCGACTGGGACGTGTTGGCCACCTCGGCCGCCTTCCTCCCGTACGCGGCGGTGCTGGTGCTCGCCGGCCGCCTCGCCGCGCCGCTGACGGCCCGGTACGGCGCCGTCACGGTCACCGCGGGCGGCCTGGCCGTGGCGGCGACGGGCCTCGCCCTGCTGGCCGGCCTCGCACCCGGCAGCGGGTACGCCGTCGGGCTGCTGCCCGGCCTGCTCCTCCTGCCCGCCGGGGCCGGACCGGCCTTCGCCGGCGCGGCCGTCCTCGCCACCGGCGGGGTGCCGCCCGAGCGGACCGGCCTCGCCGCCGGCCTGTTCAACACGGCGATGGAACTCGGCCCCACGGCCGGCGTCGCCGCCCTGATGGCGCTCGCCGCCACCCGGCCGACCGTCGTCGGCGGCTACGCGGCGGCCTTCGCGGCCGGCGCCGCCGCCCTGGCGCTCACCGGCGCCGCGGTCGCGACGCTGCCCCGCACCACCCGCACCACCCGCACCACCCGAAACCCCCGAACTACCCGAACCACCCGCACTGCCACATCATCCGAAAGCACGATCCACATCAAGGAGTTCACGTCATGAGCAAGCGCTTCGCCGACCGCGCCGTCCTCGTCACCGGAGGCGGCACCGGCATCGGTCGCGCGGTCGCGCTCGCCTTCGCCCGGGAGGGCGCCCGGGTCGCCGTCGCGGGCCGCACCGGGGGCCCGCTCGCCGAGACCGTCGAGCTGATCGAGCGCGAGGGCGGCAAGGCCGTCGCGCTCACCGGCGACGTCACGGACGGCGCGGACGCGGCCCGGCTGGTCCGTGAGACCGTCGAGCACCTCGGCGCACTGGACGTCGCCGTCAACAACGCGGGCGTGTTCGGCGGCGCCGGCCCGGTCGCCGACATCGACGAGGCCGAGTGGGACCGCGTCATCGGCATCAACCTGACCGGCACCTTCCTCGCGATGAAGCACCAGATCGCCCACCTGCGCGCCAACGGCGGCGGCGCGATCGTCAACATCTCCTCCAACATCGGCGTGCACCAGCGCGTCGCCGGCCTCGGTGCCTATGCCGCCAGCAAGGCCGCCGTCACCGCGATCACCCGGGCCGCCGCCCGCGACCACATCGCGGACGGCGTGCGGATCAACCTGGTGAGCCCCGGCCCGGTGGAGACGACGATGTCCACCCGCCCCGGGGAGAGCGCCGCGGACAAGGCCGAGCGGATGAAGGACGCCGTCCCGCTGGGCCGGACGGGTTCGGTCGAGGAGGCCGCCGCCGCGGTCCTCTACCTCGCCTCGTCCGAGGCCGGGTACACCGTCGGCGCCGACCTCGTCCTCGACGGCGGCGTCACGGCCTGACGAGCGCACCACGGCCCAACGGTCCGGCCACGCCGGGCCGTTGGGCCGCAGCATTTTCAAAGCGCGTTCAACGCTTCCTCCGTACGGGCCCTGGCCGCGATGAGGTCGTCCTCGATCACGAGCGCCAGTGCGTTCCGGCCGGGCCTGACGAACGCCCAGGCGCCCTCCCGCCCCCGCAAGGTTTCGGCCATTCCGGCCCGCACGTCGACGATCCCGTCGTTCACGTGGGAACCGTACGCCGCACCACCGACGGCCCGAACGCTGCTCCGCGCACGACCGTCCGGATTTGACGCGAACGCGTAATCCCGTGGTCACCGGTTGATCACCGCAGGGTTCCCGGCGCGTCGCACGGGCAGGACACGGTTTCGGCCGGAACCGACATCACGAAAGGCGGACGCGCTCACCCATGCCGACCGCACCGCACCCCGCGCCCCACCCGCGGCGCAGCCGCCGCTGGGGCGAGCACGGCCTCGCCTGGGCCTTCCTGCTGCCCTCGCTGGCCGTCTTCGTCCTGTTCATCGGCTACCCGCTGGGGCGGACCCTCTACCTGAGCGCCCACGCCAACGACCTGTTCGGCGCGCCCTCCCGCTACGTCGGGTTTCAGCACTACACCGACCTGCTGAGCTCCGCCGACTTCGGCCGCACGCTGGTCACCACCGCCCTGTTCACGCTGCTCACCGTCGTGCCCGGGGTCCTCGGCGCGCTCGTGCTGGTGCTGCTCCTGGAGAACCGGATCCGCGGTGTGCGGCTGCTGCGCTCCGCGTTCGCGCTGCCGTTCGCCTTCTCGGTGGCCAGCGCGTCCGTGGTCTTCGCGGTGTTCTTCAACCCCGCGAGCGGGGTGATCAACGGTCTGCTCTCGCACGTCGGCCTCGGCCCGGTGGGCTGGCTCACCGACGACCGGTACGCGCTGGTGTCCGTCGCCGCCACGACCGTGTGGATGAACCTCGGCTACAACGTCCTGGTGCTCTCGGCCGGCGTCGGCTCGATCCCCGGCGAGATCATGGAGGCGGCGCGGCTGGACGGTGCGACCGGCCTGCGGCTGGCCCGTTCGATCACCGTGCCGATGCTCGGCCCGCACCTGTTCTTCCTCACCGTGGTCTCCACCGTCCACTCGCTGCAGAGCTTCGGCCAGATCCACATCCTCACCAAGGGCGGTCCGGACGGCGCCACGCGCACGCTCGTCTACTCCGTGTACGAGAAGGCGTTCGCGTACGGCTCCAGCGACTTCGGCACCGCGAGCGCGCAGGCCGTCGTGCTGCTCCTGGTCGTCCTCGCCTGCACGGCCGTCCAGTTCGGCGTCCTGGAGCGGAAGGTGCACTACGCATGACCACTGTCGTCACGGAGGCCGCCGAGCCCCGTCGCCGCACGGGCGTCCTGGCCGGCCGGTCCCCGCGCGAGCTGCTCGCCCGCGCCGCCGTCTACCTGGTGCTCGCCGTCGCCGTCGTCACCGTGGCCTTCCCGGTGTACTACGCGGTGGCCGGCGCCTTCATGGGCCCGTCCGAACTCTCCTCGTACCCGCCGGCGCTGGTGCCCCACTCCGTCACCGGGCGGAACTTCTCCGGCGCCGTCGAGACCATCCCGCTGGCCCGCCAGTACGCCAACTCGGCGATCACGGCGACGGCCATCACCCTGGCCCAGCTGTTCACCTCGATCCTGGCCGCGTACGCCTTCGTCTTCCTGCCGATCCGGGCGCGGGCCGTGGTGTTCGGGGTGTTCCTGGCGACGCTGATGGTCCCCTGGGAGGCCATCATCATCCCCAACTACCTGACGCTGTCGGACTGGGGCCTCGGCAACACCTACTTCGGCCTGGTGCTGCCCTTCCTCGCCTCCGGCTTCGGCACGTTCATGCTGCGGCAGTCGTTCCGCCAACTGCCCGCCGAGCTGCGCGACGCGGCCCGGATCGACGGCGCCGGCCACTGGCGCTTCCTGTGGAAGATCGTCGTCCCGCTCAACAAGCCGGCCCTGGCGGCGCTGTCGATCTACGTGTTCCTGTCCGCCTGGAACCAGTACTTCTGGCCGCTCATCATCACCCGCACGGCGAACATGCAGACGCTGCAGATCGGTCTGACCTCGCTGCGCGACTCCGAGATGTCCGACCCCGGCCTGATCCTCGCCGGCGTCGTCCTCTCGCTGCTGCCGACCCTCGCCCTGGTGGTCTTCGGCCAGCGGTTCATCGTCCGCGGCCTGACCGCGGGCGCCGTGCGCTGATCAGCTCGTCCGTCCCTCCCGCACCCCACAGAGAGAGAACCCCCGTGAAGAAGAGTGCACGCGCGCTCGCGGCCCTGCTGGTGGCCGGCCTGTCCCTGACCGCCTGCAGCTCCAGCGGCTCGACGTCGGGCTCCGGCGGCTCCGGTGACGCGGCGGCCCCCGGCGCCCAGGCCCTCGACCAGGCATCCGGCGTCACCACCGTCGAGTTCTGGCACTCGATGACCGGCAAGAACGCCGACGTGCTGAACGGCCTGGTGAGCCAGTTCAACGCGGCCCACCAGGGCAAGATCGAGGTCAAGGCGGAGTTCCAGGGCAAGTACGACGACCTGGTCGCCAAGTACAAGGCCGCGGTGCAGCAGAAGGGCACCCCCGCCGTCGTGCAGGTCTACGACATCGGGACCCGCTTCATGATCGACTCCAGGCAGACGGTCCCCGCCCAGGCCTTCGCGGACAAGGACGGCTACTCGCTCGCCGACCTCGACCCGAACATCCGCAACTACTACTCGGCCGGCGGCAAGCTCCAGAGCATGCCGTTCAACTCCTCGATGCCGCTGCTCTACCTGAACACCGACGCCTTCAAGGAGGCCGGCCTCGACCCGGCCAAGCCGCCGACGAACCTCGCCGAACTCGGCGACCTCGCGCAGAAGCTGACCAAGAAGGACGCGAGCGGCCAGACGGTGCGCTACGGCTTCGGCGCCGCCATCTACGGCTGGTTCGTCGAGCAGCTGCTGGCCGAGTCCGGCACGATGTACTGCGACCAGGACAACGGGCGCAGCAACAAGGCCGGCAAGGTCGTCTTCGACTCCGCCCAGGGCGCGCAGATCGTCCAGTGGTGGGCCGACCTGGTCAAGAACGGCTACGCGGCCAACACCGGGCGCAACACCGACGACGCCCAGGCCGCGTTCAAGGCCGGCACCGTCGCGATGCACCTGGAGTCCACCGGCGTCCTGAGCGGCTACACCCAGGCGGCCAAGTTCACCGTGGGCACCGCCGCCTTCCCGAAGGTCGCAGCGGGCGACCAGGGCGGCCCGGTGATCGGCGGCGCCTCGCTGTGGATCAGCGGTCCCGGCCACTCGGACGCCGAGAAGCGCGCCTCCTGGGAGTTCGAGAAGTTCCTGACCTCGCCGGAGCAGCAGGCCGCCTGGCACAGCGGCACCGGCTACTTCCCGGTGAACACCAAGTCCCTGGACGACCCCAAGGACAAGGAGTGGGTGGCCAAGTACCCGCAGTTCCAGACCGCCATCGACCAGCTGAAGGCCACCAAGCCGACCCCGGCCACGGCCGGCTGCCTGCTGGGTGTGATGCCGCAGGCGCGCAAGGGCGTGGAGACGGCCATCGAGCAGACGATCAAGGGCTCGAAGACGGCGCAGCAGGCGCTCGCCGACGCGGCCAAGGAGCTGCAGCCGGCGATCGACAGCTACAACAGCTCGGTCGGCTGACGCCCTCCGTCGATCCGAAGGCGACGCCCGCCCGGTGCACCTGCGCCCGGGCGGGCGTCCGCGTTCACGCCGACAGCGCCTCGCCGTCCTCCGGCAGGGCGCAGGCGGCGGCGATCCCGTCGAGCGAGAGGTCGAGCGCGTAGGCGAGCGCGGCGATCGTGAAGAACGACGGCGTCGGCGCCCGGCCGGTCTCGATCTTGCGCAGCGTCTCCGCCGAGATCCCCGCCGACGCGGCCACCTCGACCATGCTGCGCGTGCCGCGCGCCTCGCGCAGCAACGCCCCGAAGCGCTCGCCGCGCTCGCGCTCCCACGGGGTCAGCGGAGTCCTCACCATGCTGCCGATCCTAAGCCTTCCCGGGCGGAGCGGTGTCCCTTTCCCGCCCTCGACCGTGATACAAATACCGGTATAAGAATTGGATTCCGAGAGGACGCCCCACCCCCATGGTCGAGATCAAGTCCGACGCCGCCCTCGCCGCGATGCGCGAAGCCGGCCGCGTCGTCGCCAATGCCCACGCCGCCATGCAGGCCGAAGCGGCGGTCGGGGTGAGCCTGCTGGAGCTGGACGAGATCGCGCGAGGAGTGCTGCGGGCGGCCGGGGCCACCTCGCCGTTCCTCGGGTACCGGCCCTCCTTCGCGTCCGTCCCGTTCCCGGCCGTCATCTGCGCCTCGGTGAACGACGCCGTCGTCCACGGGATCCCCGACGGCTACCGGCTGCGCGACGGCGACCTCGTCAGCATCGACTGCGGCGCTCTCCTCGACGGCTGGGCGGGCGACGCGGCCGTCAGCTTCACCGTCGGCACCGCCCGGCCCGAGGACACCGCGCTGATCGACACCACCCGCCGCGCCCTGGAGGCCGGGATCGCCGCCGCCGTCGCGGGCAACCGCACCGGCGACATCGGGCACGCCGTCGGCACCGTCGCCCGGAGCGCCCGCTACGGCCTGCTGGACGGCTACGGCGGCCACGGCATCGGACGCCGCATGCACGAGGACCCGCACGTGCCCAACGAGGGCCGCCCAGGCCGGGGCTACCCGCTGCGCCCGGGCCTGGTGCTGGCCATCGAGCCCATGCTCATCGCCGGCGGCCGGGACGACTACGCCACCGACCCCGACGGCTGGACGCTCCGCACCACGGACGGCGCCCGCGCCGCCCACATCGAACACACCGTCGCCATCACCGAGGACGGCCCGCGGATCCTCACCCTCCCGTAGGGCGACATGTCCGTCCGCTGAACGTCCGCCGTCGAACCGCCGGACGCCGGCGAGCCCGCCCCCGGTGCCCGGTAGTCTCGGCGGCGTGACCAAAGGCGTGATGTTCGACTTCTCCGGGACGCTCTTCCGCGTCGTCTCCACCGCCCGGTGGCTCGACGCCCACACGGCCGCCGCCGGCCCGGCGCTGACCGACCGGGAGCGGGCCGAACTGGTCGCCCGCCTGGAGGAGTTCGGCGCCCTGCCGGGCGGCGTGGCGCCCCGGCGGATCCCGGCGGACGTCCAGGAGGCCTGGGACGTCCGGGACTTGAGCGCCGAGCTGCACCGGAGCGCGTACACCGCGCTGGCCCGCGCCGCCGAGCCGCCCGCCGGGCTCGACGTCGACGCCCTCTACGACACGCACATGGCCCCGGCCAGCTGGCAGCCCTACCCCGACGCCGAACCGACGCTGCGCGAGCTGCGCCGCCGCGGCGTCCCGGTGGCCGTGGTCAGCAACATCGGCTGGGACCTGCGCCCGGTCTTCCGCGCGCACGGCCTGGACGAGCTCGTCGACGTCTACGTCCTGTCCGTCGAGGTCGGCGC
Organism: Kitasatospora sp. NPDC059747; assembly: GCF_042732955.1. Classification (NCBI taxonomy): domain Bacteria; kingdom Bacillati; phylum Actinomycetota; class Actinomycetes; order Kitasatosporales; family Streptomycetaceae; genus Kitasatospora; species Kitasatospora sp. NPDC059747. Next base: position 35,498 of record NZ_JBHWGV010000006.1, read on the forward strand.
GCAGAAGCCGGACCCGGTCATCTTCGAAGCGGCCTGCGCACGGCTCGGCCTCGCGCCGGCCGACGTCCTGATGGTCGGCGACGACCGCACCTGCGACGGCGGCGCGACGGCCCTCGGCTGCGCGTTCCACCCCGTCGACCACCTGCCGGTCGACCGCCGCCCGGCCGCCCTCGCCCCGCTCCTCGACCTCCTCCCGTGAGCCCCTGGTGACCGACGCCACACGGTGGCCCCGCCGGCCCCCGGAGTAGCGTGCCGACCATGACCGATCACGACTTCACGACGCGGGTGACGGTCCGCGGGTACGAGACCGACACCCAGGGCCACCTCAACCAGTCCGTCTACCTCCAGTACGCCGAACACGCCCGCTGGGAGTACCTCCGGGCCGCCGGCATCCGCCAGGCCGAGCTGGTCGCCAAGGGCGTCGGCCCGGTGGTGCTGGAGACGACCGTCAGGTACCTGCGCGAGCTGCGCGCCGGCGACACCGTCGACGTGAGCTGCGCGTTCGTGTGGCGCGACGGCAAGACCTTCCAGGTGGTGCAGCGCATCACCCGCACCGACGGCGTCGTCGCGGCCGAGGTCACCGGTGTCGGCGGCATCCTCGACCTGACGGAGCGCCGGCTGGTCGCCGACCCCCGCGAGGCGCTGCGCGCCGCCGCCTCCGACCCGGCGCTGCTGGGCCTGTAGAGCCCCTACGCGTGCCGGTGCCGACCGCCGCGCGCCGCCGCCCCCGGGTGGTCGGCCGCGGCGATCAGCGCGGCCAGCGCGGTGGTCACCGGCACGGAGGCGACGAGCCCGATGCTGCCGACGAGGGTCCGCGCGATCTCCTCGGCGACCAGCTCGCTCGTCGCCACGTCGATCACGTTGCGGTGCGCGATCGAGAACAGCAGGAGCAGCGGCAGCGCCGCGCCCGCGTACGCGAGCACCAGGGTGTTGACGGTCGACGCGATGTGGTCGCGGCCGATCCGCATGCCCGTCCGGTAGAGCTTGCGCACACCCATGCCGGGGTCGGCCGCGTGCAGCTCCCAGATCGCCGAGGTCTGGGTGACCGTCACGTCGAAGAGCACGCCGAGCGAGCCGATGACGAACCCGGCCAGCAGCAGGCCGCGGATCTGGATGCCCGGGTACAGGTCGTGGACCAGCCCGGTCTCCTCCGACGTGTTGCCGGTCAGGTGTGCCCAGGAGGCGAACACCAGGCTCAGCACGCCGATCAGGACGAGCGAGACGAGCGTGCCGAGCACCGCGACCGACGTCCGGGCGGAGAGCCCGTGGCACAGGTAGAGCGCGATCAGCATGATCGCGCTCGCCCCGACGATGGCCACCAGCAGCGGGTCCGAGCCGCGCAGGACGGCCGGCAGGATGAACAGCGACAGCACCGCGAAGCTGATCGCGAGCGCGACCAGCGCGGCCAGCCCGCGCCACCGCCCGACGGCGACCACGGCCACCGCGAAGACGCCCGCGAGCACCCCCATCGGCAGGTTCCGGTCGACGTCGACCACGCTGTACTGGAGGTCCGGCGGCGCGTCCGGCGCGTACGTGAGGACGACCTCCTCGCCCACGTCGTACTGCCGCGGCTCGCCCGGGTGCACGACGACGGCGAAGGTGCGGCCCTTGTCCGGACCGGTGGTCACCTCGACGGTGTCCTGTCGGCAGGTGCCCTGGTCGGCCGGGTTGACGGCGCTGCACGGCAGTTCCTGCACCTTGGTGACCCGGCCGTGCCGGACCTGCTGGTCGAACCCGACCCCGGTGCGCGGGTGCGACGGCACGCCGCCGGGCCACAGCACCACGAGACCGGCCAGGACGGCCAGCGCGAACGGGATGAGCACGGCGGCGATGATCCGGCGCAGGCGGGCGGAGACGGGCGCCGCCGGTCCGTGGGAGTGCCCGTGCCCGTGCGCTGCGGCCCCGGCCCCGCCGTGCCCGTGCTCCTTGCCGTGCCCGTCCTGGTGACCTTCCTGCCCGTCGTCGTGCTCGTGCGTCCCCTCGTCCACCTCACGCCTCCTCAGCGGTCGCGCGGCTGCCAAGGTCCGCCGCAGCCCCCCGAAATCATCGGCGCCGGACCGGCCGGACCACCGCAGTGACCAACCCGTGGGCGTGCCGCAGCGGCCGGGCGGGGGATTACCCTACCGGGGACCGGCCGGTTGGCCGGATGGGGTCAAGTGGCGTTCTGGCGAAGAATTCTGACCATGCCGAACACGAAGTCGAACCTCAAGCGGGCCGCCGCCGTCGCCGCGGTGGCCGCGCTCTCCCTCACCGCCCTGCCCGCCGCGGCCGCAGCCGCCGACCGTCCGGGCCAGGGCCTCGCCTGGACCTCCTGCCAGGGCACCGTCGACCCCCGCCAGCAGTGCGCCACCGTCACCGTCCCGCTGGACTACGCCGATCCGCACGGCGAGCAGATCACGCTCGCCGTCTCCCGGATCCGCGCCGCCAAGCCGGACGAGCGCCACGGCGTGCTGCTCACCATCCCCGGCGGGCCCGGCGGCTCCGGCCTGAACCTCCCGACGAACGCGGCCCGGCACCTGCCGCAGTCCGTCCTCGACCGCTTCGACCTGGTCGGCTTCGACCCGCGCGGCGTCGGCCGCTCGACGCCGGTCAGCTGCGGCCTGGACACGCCCGACCTCGCGATGGTCAAGCTGCGCCCCTGGCCCGCCGCCGACGGTTCGATCGACGAGAACCTCGCCACCGCCCGCCGGGTCGCCGAGACCTGCGCCCGCAACGGCGGCCCGGTGCTGCGCAGCATCTCCACCCGCAACGAGGCCCGCGACATCGACCGCGTCCGCCAGGCCCTCGGCGAGCGCCGGCTCTCCGCGTGGGGCACGTCGTACGGCACGTACGCGGGCGCCGTCTACGCCACGATGTTCCCCGGGCGCACCGACCGGGTCGTCCTCGACAGCAACGACGACCCGGACCCGTCCCGCGTCGAGCGCGGCTGGCTCGCCAACTTCGGCCCCGGTGCGGAGGACCGGTTCCCCGACTTCGCCAAGTGGGCCTCGGCGCCCGGGAACCCGGACCGCGTCGCGGACAGCCCCGAGGAGGTCCGCCCGCTCTTCCTCGACCTCGCCGCCCGCCTGGACCGTGCGCCGCTGACCTGGCCCGGCGCCAACCCGGCCGAGCTGAACGGCAACGTGCTGCGCGAGACGATGCTGCAGAGCCTCTACGCGGACGCCAAGTTCCCCGACCTCGCCCGGCTGATGCTGGCCGGTCTCGGGCGCCGTCCGCTGCCGGCCCCGGTCACGCCGCCCGAGCAGGCCGTCCAGAACACCATCGCCGTCTCGGTCGGCACCCTGTGCAACGACGTCGCGTGGCCCACCGACCCGGCCGCGTACGCCCGGGACACCGCCGCCGAGCGCGCCGCCCGCCCGCTCACCGCCGGCATGCCCGTCAACGTCATGCCGTGCGCGTTCTGGCCGTTCAAGCCCGCCGAGCCGCCGACCCGCGTCACCTCCCGCGGCCCGGCGAACGTGCTCCTCGCCCAGAACCTCCGCGACCCCGCCACCCCCTACCAGGGTGCCCTGAAGCTCCGTGAGGCGTTCGGCCCCCGAGCCCGCATGGTGTCGATCGACTCGGGCGGCCACGACGCGTACGCCGCCAACGGCAACGCCTGCGGCGACGCGGCCGTCACCGCGTTCCTGCTCAGCGGGCGGCTCCCCGCCGAGGACGTGACCTGCCCGGCCGGATGACGCGCACATGATCCACGCGTGCCAAACCGGGCGAGGGCCGACAAACCGTGAGTGATCGCCCCGGCCTCCGCCCGGACGTGTGACCGATCGTCTCGAATGAGTCGAACCTGTCGCGGTTTTGTGACAAAGCTTGGCCAACACCCGCTCCTCAGCGGCTTTTCGTGGCCGTAGTGTTCCAGCTATGTCACGGAAGAGCCGCATACCTGCCCCGGACCCCGGCGACACGTGGGTGCCACGACCCCGGCGCCGGGAAACCCCGCTCGGGCTGGTCGGGCACACGGCCACGTTCCTCGGCAGCAGTGTGCTCGGTGGCGTCCTGCTCGCGGGGATCGTGCTCCCCGGGGCCGGCGCGATCGGGCTGGGTGCGAAGAACGGTGCGGAAAGCTTCGAGAGCATCCCCGACGACTTCAAGACGCCTCCACTGACGCAGGCGACGCAGATCTTCGACGCCAAGGGCGGCCTGATCGCCAAGGTCTACGAGCGGGACCGCACGGTCATCCCGGCCGAGCAGATGTCACCGCTGATCAGACATGCCCAGGTGGACATCGAGGACGCCCGCTTCTACGAGCACGGCGCCGTCGACCTCAAGGGCATCCTGCGGGCCATCACCAAGAACGCGGAGAGCGGCGCCACCGTCCAGGGCGCCTCCACGCTCACCCAGCAGTACGTGAAGAACGTCAACGTCGAGAAGGCCGGCGACGACCCGGTCGCGGTCGCCGAGGCCCAGCGCAAGACGCTCGGCCGCAAGATCCAGGAACTCAAGTACGCCATCAAGCTGGAGGAGGACCTGACCAAGGACCAGATCCTCACCAACTACCTGAACATCACCTTCTACGGGCACCAGGCGTACGGCATCGAGGCCGCCTCCCAGCGCTACTTCGCCAAGGACGCCAAGGACCTCACCCTCCCCGAGGCGGCCATGCTCGCCGGGCTGGTGCAGAACCCGTCCCAGTACGACCCCAAGCTCCACCCGGTGGCCGCGCAGAAGCGCCGGGACACCGTCATCGACAAGATGGTGGAGAACAAGCACATCACCGCCGATCAGGCCCGGGAGGCCAAGGCCGCGCCGCTCGGCCTCAACTATCGCGACCCGCAGAACGGCTGCATCACCGCCAGGGCGGGCATGGGCTTCTTCTGCGACTACGTGCGCCACGTCGTCAAGCAGGACCCGGCGTTCGGCAAGAGCGCCGCCGACCGCAAGAAGCTGTGGGACCAGGGCGGCCTCAACATCTTCACCACCATGGACCCGGAGAAGCAGGCCGCCGCCCAGAAGGCCGTTTCCGACCTGGTGTACGTGACCGACCCGGTCTCGGCGGCGATGACGATGGTCGAACCCGGCACCGGCGACATCCTCGCGATGGCCCAGACCCGCCCGTACGGCCTCGCGAAGGAGAAGAACGAGACCGTCGTCAACTACAACGTCGACGCGGTGATGGGCGGCGGCATCGGCTTCCAGCCCGGCTCCAACTTCAAGCCCATCGTGGCCGCCGCCGCCCTGGAGGCGGGGCTGCCGCCCACCCAGTCCTACTCGGCGCCGAACCGGATGGACTGGCCGACGATGTCGACCTGCAACGGCACGTGGAAGAACCTGAGCAAGGGCAAGAAGGAAGGCACCATCCCGAACGAGAGCGCGAGCGAGGTCGGCCCCTACGAGCTCAAGGAGGCCATGGCCAAGTCGGTCAACACCTACTTCGTGCAGATGGAGCAGGAGATCGGCCTCTGCGCCGTCAAGCAGATGGCCAACAAGCTGGGCGTGACGGCCAAGGCCAGCGGCGAGGCGCTCCAGGAGGTGCCCGCGATCGGCCTCGGCACGCAGGAGGTCAGCCCGCTGACCATGGCCAACGTGTACGCGACCTTCGCCGCCCGCGGGAGGTACTGCGCGCCGGCCGCGATCACCCGGATCTCGACGGTCGACGGCAAGGACGTCCCCGTGCCCCCCGCCAAGTGCGACCAGGTGATGTCCCAGAACACCGCGGACGTCGTCAACACCGTGCTCCTCGGCGTGACCGAGAAGGGCACCGGCAAGGACCTCGGCCTCGACGACGGCCGCCAGATCGCCGGCAAGACCGGCACCACGGACGAGAAGAAGTCGGCCTGGTTCACCGGCTACACCGGCAACCTGGCCGGCTCGGTGTGGCTGGGCAGCCCGGGCACCAAGGTGCCGATGAAGAACATCCGGATCGGCGGCCACTACCAGGAGGAGGTCTTCGGCGCGACCGGCCCCGGGCCGATCTGGCGGCAGGCGATGAGCGACGCGGTGAAGTCCATGCCGGAGGACGACTTCACGACCGTCTACATCCCGGACCCGCCGCCCAAGCGCGACCCGGCCGGCCCGAGCGGCAGCCCGTCCGCCTCCGGCAGCCCCGGCGGCACGACCCAGGGCCCCGGACGCCCGCACGGCACGCCCACACCCGACCACTCCGACGACGGCTGAGCCGGGCGGACGGCGGACGGCGGACGGCAGATGGCGGACGGAGGGCCCCGCAGGAGCATTCCTGCGGGGCCCCTCGGTCCGTCCGCCTACCGCGCCTCCACCGGCTCGCCGGTGTCCGGGTCGAGGGTGAACACCCGCTGGTAGGCGTCCGTCATGATGGTGATCCGGTCCCGGCCCGTCCAACTCGCCTGCACCAGCCGCCCGTCGCCCGGCGCGCCGCCGACGTCGGCCAGCGTCCAGCGGCGGGCGTCCCAGCCGCTGCCGGACTCCAGCAGTACCTGCCAGTGCTCGCCCGGCTCCGGCCCCGTCCCGTACGAGCGGTGCACCACGACGAGCGCCCGCTCGGCCCCCGCCGGGGCGCTCTCGCGGCTGCGCGTCTCCGCCGCCGACACCTTGTGCACGGCGACCGCGCCGAGCAGGAACACCACCCCGGCGGTGACCGTGACCGCCCGGGTGGCCGACCGCACGGCACTGCGCCGGTCGGCCAGCCACGCGGCGCCGATCATCGCGGCCAGCGCCGCGCCGAGCAGCGCCTCGGGCCGGTTCAGCAGGTCGGCGACCTGCATCCGGCCGCCGGAGCGGCTCTCCCACTGCCCCACGGTGTAGAGCAGGACGGCCGCCAGCCCGGCGCCCGCGAGCGCCCGCACCAGTGTGCGCCGCATCCGCGGCGTGACTCGTCCGCGCATCCCCCGTCGTCCCCCCGGTCGTCGGTGCGAGGGCTCCCGGAGGGGGAGCCTCGGTGTCGTTGCCCGTCTTCGGTTGCCCGTCTTTGGTGGCCCGCTGCCGTCAGAGCTCGGCGAGCAGTGCCCGGCCCGCCGGCCAGTCTCCCAGTCCGGCCGCCGAGTTGAGGTGCCCGTGGGCCCCGGCCTCGACGAACCGGGCACCCCACGCCCCGGCGAACTCCCGCGCCCGATCGGTCGTCACCCACGGGTCGTCGGTGCTGGCGACCACCACCGCGGGGAACGGGAACGGCGCCAGCGCCACCGGGCGGAAGCCGGCCAGCACCGGGACGTCGGCGTTGTCGATGTCGGCGGGCGCGACCAGCAGCGCACCCCGCACGGCGGCCGTCCGCTCCGCGGCGGCACCGGCCACCCAGCGCGCCGCCGTGATGCAGCCGAGGCTGTGCGCGACGAGCACCACGGGCCCCGCCGCCGCGGCCTCCGCGACCGCGGCGTCCACCCGGGCCACCCAGTCCCCGGCCTCCGGCCGGTCCCAGTCGGCCTGCTGGACCCGACGGAACGCCTCCGGCTCGGCCTCTTCCCACCGGGTCTGCCAGTGCTCGGGCCCCGAGTTCTCGTAGCCCGCCAGGACGAGGTAGGTGGTGCGGTCCGACATGTGACTCCTTGGAACGTGGTTCGTGCGGTGAGGAGTCTAGGACGGCCAGGGCCCGGCGCGCACGGCCCTTTCGGGGCGCGCGAGAACCGTCACGCGCCGCAGTTCACCCGGTGCGCCCTGTTGCGAACGCCGCGGCGGGTGCGGGAGGTTGTACCGGGCCCGCGGCCCGTTTCGTGCCTGACGATCGATCACACGGAGGGATGTCGGCGATGACATCGAAGATCCTGCTCGTCACCGGGGACGCCGCCGAGTCGCTGGAGGTGCTCTACCCGTACCAGCGGCTGCGCGAGGAGGGCTACCAGGTCGACATCGCGGCGCCGACGAAGAAGCGCCTCCAGTTCGTCGTGCACGACTTCGTCGACGGCTTCGACACCTACACGGAGAAATCGGGCTACACCTGGCCCGCGGACGTCGCCTTCGCCGACGTCGACCCGGCCGACTACGTGGCGCTCGTGATCCCCGGCGGCCGGGCCCCCGAGTACCTGCGCAACGACCCCGAGGTGCAGCGCATCGTCCGCCACTTCTTCGCGGGCGACAAGCCGGTCGCGCAGATCTGCCACGGCCCGCTGATCAGCGCCGCCACCGGCGACCTCGCCGGCCGCCGCAGCTCCGCCTACCCCGCGCTCGCCCCGGACGTGAAGGCCGCGGGCGCCGAGTTCGTCGACGCCGAGGCCGTCGTGGACGGCGTGGTCGTCTCCGCCCGCGCCTGGCCCGACCACCCCGCCTGGCTCCGCGCCTTCATCGAGGTCCTCCGCACGAAGGCCCCCGCCTCCTGACCTGCGCCCCCGCCGCGCCCCCGCCCCACCCCGGGGGCGCGGCCGGATGGGGCCGGATGGGGCAAGTACCGTGCGATGTCAGACCTTTGGGACGTGCTCGACGAGGCACGTGATCCCAGGGACACCTGCCATCTTCGCGTCGGTCGTGAGTAGCGGGCAGAGCAACGTCTCGGCGAACGCGATGTAGAACGCGTCACCCACGTAGGTGTTGTCCCGCAGCGACCAAGCCCGCTGGAGCAGCCCGGGAATCGGGATGCGCTGGACGTCGAGGGCGTCCAGATCGTTGACCGCAGCGGTTGCGTCGGCCTCGGCGAGCAGGTGCTTCTGCCACAGGCGGCAGATCACACGACTGACCTCGTGGTCGAGGTGTGCCGGGGCGTACACGTCCTCGCCGATGAGGCGCTCCCGTACGCGGTCGGCGGTGGGTCCGGTGCCGACCAGTAATTCGACGGTCGCGCTGGCATCGATGACGATCACTCCGCTGCCTCGCGGCTGATTCGGATGGCCAGGGCTTCCAGCACGTCACCTATGGTCGGCTCGCTGTCAGCGGCTCCGGGCTCGCTGTCAACGGGCGGCTCGGCGCGCGGCCGGTGCACGTCGATGACGGCGGAGAGCGGAGTGTCGATCCATTCGCTGAGCGCCTCGGCGATGGCGCGTACGCGTTCTTCCCGCAAGTCGGCGGGGGCTGCGACGGCATGGGGATCGGGACTGTCGGCCTTGACGTCGTCCATGACCGTGCGGATGTCGTCGCTGGAGGGTTGGGTGTCCGCGGACCGGGCCCGAGCGGCGATCCGCTCGATGTCCGTGGCCGCCATGGGGCGAGGCCCGATGTGGGCGCCGGACAGCAGGTGGAGCAACGCGGCCGGCACGACTGCGGCGACGGGCTTGCCGTAGCGCGTGATGGCGGTGATGCGGCCGGTGTGTTCGGCCAGAGTGACGATCTTCGAGAGCTCGGCGCGGGCATCGGCCAGCGCCACCGTGGGCACGGTGGCCGGAACCTCTGACCGGTCGTGCGGAGCGGTGGTCATGTAAAGACTTTACAACTCGCCTCGGCCATTCCGATGCAAAGTCGCCCAAACGGGGGATGCGGCTGCCGGTTGCGGGACAGGCGGCGGTCGCTGGGACGGACCCCTCTTCCGGTGCCGTCGGCCGACGTCCTACGGTGACCGGCGAGAGAGCAGTTGATCGTCAGCAGGAGGACGAGACATGGCAGAGCCGCTGATCGCCGCCGTCGGGGGCAGGGTGCCCGCCGTCGATCCCGGGGCGTTCGTCGCGCCCAACGCCGTCGTGGTCGGGGACGTGACCGTCGCCGCCGGGGCGAGCGTCTGGTACGGCGCGGTGCTGCGCGGCGACGCCGAGGCCATCGCGGTCGGCGCGGGCAGCAACATCCAGGACAACTGCACCCTGCACGCCGACCCGGGCTTCCCGCTGGTGGTCGGTGAGCGGATCTCCGTCGGGCACAACGCGGTGCTGCACGGCTGCACCGTCGAGGACGACGTCCTGGTCGGGATGAACGCCACCGTCCTCAACGGCGCCCGGATCGGCGCCGGTTCGCTGGTCGCGGCCGGTGCCGTGGTGCCGCAGGGGATGCAGGTGCCGCCGGGTTCGCTGGTCGCCGGCGTGCCCGCGAAGGTCCGGCGCGAGCTGACCGAGGACGAGCGGGCCGGGATCAAGCTCAACGGCGCCGGCTACCAGCTCCTGGCCGACGCCCACCGGGACATCGAGCCCGTCGGCTAAGGCGTGCCCCAGACGGCCGCGGCCTCCCGGGCCTCCCCGGCCGGCACCGGCGCCGCGGGCGCACCGTCCGCGGGCCGGCGCCGGTCGGCGGCCCACGCGAGCAGCGCGACCACCGCGCCCGACGCCGCGAGCCCGGCGCCGACGAGGGTCGGCGAGGTCCAGCCGAGGCCGGCGTCCAGGGCGAGGCCGCCGAAGTACGCGCCCTGGGCGTTGGCCAGGTTGAACGCGCCCTGCACGGTCGCCGAGGCCAGCGTCGGCGCACTGCGCGCCTTCTGCATGACGAGGGTCTGCACGGCCGGCACGATCGCGAAGCCGAACAGCCCGATCAGCACGACGGTCACGGCCGCCGACCACTCCGCGTGCGCGGTCACCGCGAAGAGGCCGAGCGCGGCGGCCAGCAGCAGGAACGCCGCGCAAACGGTCGGTCGCAGCGCCCGGTCGGCGGCGAAGCCGCCCAGCACGTTGCCGATCGTCATCCCGACGCCGAACAGCGCGAGCACCAGCGTCACGGACCCGGTGGCGTACCCGGAGACCTCGGTGAGCAGCGGCGTGATGTAGCTGTAGCACGCGAAGAACCCGCCGCACCCGAAGACGACGGTGGCCAGCGCCAGCCACAGCTGCCCGCTGCGGAAGGCGCGCAGCTCGTGCCGGAGCCCGGACTGGGCGGGAGAGGGCAGGTGCGGCACGAGGCGGGCGATGGCGAGCGTGCCGGCGGCGGCGATGAGGACGACGACGAGCATCGTCGCCCGCCAGCCGAGGTGCTGCCCGAGCAGGGTCGCGGCGGGCACGCCGACGATGTTGGCGACGGTCAGGCCGGAGAACATGACGGCGACCGCGCGGGCCTTCTTGTCGGGGGCGACCAGTTCGGCGGCGGCCACCGCTCCGGCGCCGAAGAACGCTCCGTGCGGCAGCCCGGTGACGAGCCGGGCGGCGGCGAGCGTCCAGAAGTCGGGGGCGAGCGCGCACAGCAGGTTGCCGGTGGCGAAGACCCCGGCGAGGGCGACCAGCACCGCCTTGCGCGGGCGTCCGGCGGCGAGTGCGGTGAGCAGCGGAGCGCCGATCACGACGCCGACGGCGTACGCGGAGATCAGCCAGCCGGCCTGGGGGATCGAGACGTGCAGGCTGTCCGCCACCTGGGGGAGGAGCCCCATGGCGGCGAACTCGGTGGTGCCGATGGCGAACGCGGTGACGGCCAGGGCGACCAGCGCGAGAGGCAAGGGGGTGGCTCCGGGGGAGAAGTGCGGACGGATCGGGGCGCATTCGTTCGTCCGGCATCCTAATCCGCCCGGGTGACGGTCCCGTAAGCCGATCATGACGGGCCGGTGACGCGGGGTGGTGCGGAGGCGGCCGGCCGGGGCGGACACGCCGGGTGACGGCACGGGCTCGTCGGAAGGGCTCGCCAGCGGGCCGCCCGCGCGGGAGACTGGGGGCATGTGCCGCAACATCAAGACGCTGCGACCCCCCGTGACTCCCGACGCCGACGAGGACGACTTCCGCGCCGCCGCGCTGCAGTACGTCCGGAAGGTGTCCGGGTTCCGCGCCCCGGCCGCGCACAACCGGGAGGCCTTCGACCGGGCCGTCGAGGCGGTCACCGAGGCGACCGCCCGGCTGCTCGCCGAACTGGAGGTCCGCGGCGCTTCCGCCCGGGCCACGGCCGAGGCCACCGCGTAGACCACCGCCCACCGGGCCGGGAGACGGCCCCGGGACGCGGGCAGGGCGTACAGGTACCAGGAGGAGGTCGGTGATGAACCCGCCCACACGTTACGCACTCACCTTCCCCGGCACCCCCGGCACCCAGGCGCCGCAGGACGTGGTCGTGGTCGCGCGCACGAGCGCGACAGGCCCGGGCGGCCATCCGGTGTACGAGGACGCGAGCGGCATCGTCCGGGCCGAGATCAGCGACGCCGGCGAGGTCCGCATGCTCGCCAGCGGCGGTCACCAGTCCCCGCACCTTCCGGTGCACGCCGAGCCGCTGCCATAAGGGCCGGAGGGCGCGACGAACCGACTAGCACCCGCCCGGACCGGGTAGCGGATGTGCATGGCAATCTTCCGCAAGCCCGGCCGTTCGGACCGCTCCGAGCCCGGTGCCGCCGTCCCCGAGCAGCTCGCGGACGAGCTCGCCGGCCTGGTCGAGGAGGCCGAGCGGCCGGTCGGCGAGTGGCAGGTGGCCGAGTACCGGGCGGAGGGCGGCCGCGGCCGGTCCCTGGTGCGCGGCGTCGCCCGGCGGCTCGGCACGGGTGGCCGCGCCGCCGCCAAGGGCGCCGCGATCGGCGGCCGGGCGCTCACCGACCAGCTCGTGCGGGCTGCGCCGCGCATCCCGGTCCGCAGCCTGGCCACGCTGCGGGCCCAGCACCCCGGCGCCGCCGACCCCGAGCAGCTCGCCGACCTGCTGGTGCTCGGCGCGACCAGGGCGTCGGGCGCGCTCGGAGCGAGTGTCGGCGCGGCGGCGATGCTGCCGGTGCCGCCCGCGATGCCGGTGGAGATCGCGGCCGAGACGCTCGCCGTGGCGGCCGTGGAGGTCAAGCTGATCGCCGAGCTGCACGAGGTCTACGGCGTTCCGGCGACCGGGAGCGTCACCCAGCGGGCCACCGCCTACCTCTCCGCGTGGGCCAATCGCCGGGGCGTCGACGCCACGCTGCTGGCCCGCCCGGCGGGCTTCGCCGCGCTGGCGCTCGGCGCGGAGGTGCGCCAGCAGGTCCGGCGCCGGCTGACCCGCAGCTCGCTGCGCCGGCTGCCCTCGGTGACGCCGCTGCTGGTCGGCGCGGGCATCGGTGCCACCGTGAACCGGCGCGACACCCGACGGCTGGCCGGCGAGGTCCGCGAGGACCTGCGCCGGCGCCGTCCGGCGGACGCCTCCTACTGGGACGCCGCCGCGCGGTAGCCGACTGCCCGGCTACCCCGCTGCCCGGCTACCCCGCTGCCCGGCTACCCCGCTGCCCGGCTACCCCGCGACGGGCGGTGCCGCGGCGCCGCGGCCGGCCTTGACGCCGTTGACCATCGCCTGGTGGATCGCCCGCGCGGTCGTCTCGTCCGCCGCCGGGACGGGGCTGCCGGACACCGTGTACCAGTCCAGCGCGCCGGTGTACTGGACGGTCAGCCGGGCCTCGCCGTCCACCCACGTGGTGTGCACGGTGAGGTCGCCGGAGATCGGCCCGACCTCGGCGGTGGTGACCCCGCCGGGCCCGCTGATGATCGACTGCGTGGTCCAGGTCGCCCACGAAGCGCGCGGGTCCGCGGGCGGCTGGACCCGCCCGCCGCCCTGAGTGTGCTCGGTCATGCGCCTATCCTCCCCCGCCGGTCGGCCGCCCGTCCGGGAGCGACACCAGCGGTAGCCGGAGGCCGCCCGGGACGTCCGGGCGGCCTCAGGGCGCGTCTTCCGGCTCGGACCGGAAGACACGCCCTCGTCCGTCAGCTGGTCAGCTGCTGCTCGTACCGTTCTCGTCCAGCATGGGTTCGCCTTCCGCCCGGGACTCGTCCTGCGCGTGAAGGTTCTGCATCGAGGTGACGCCCTCCTCGGGGTCCGCGGCGCGGACGTCCTCGTCGGTCTCGGTGCTCACGTGGGCCCGGTCGCTCATGTCGGTCATCTGCGGGCTCCGTCTCCTCGGCCGGTCCGGGCACGCCTCGACGGGGCGCGGCAGGCCGGGTCTGTCGTTCGCCCTTCCAGCCTGCCCCCGCCCCGGCCCGGGGGCCAGCCGGGTCACCAGGTGACGGGCAGCGACTTCAGTCCGTAGATGATGTTCTCGGAGCGGAACCGCAACTCGTCCTCGGGCACCGCGAGCCGCAGGCCGGGCAGTCGGCGGAACAGGGTGGCGAGCGCGATCTGCAGCTCGGCCCGGGCCAGCGGCTGGCCGAGGCACTGGTGCACGCCGAAGCCGAAGGCCAGGTGGCGCCGGGCGTCGCGGTCGAGGTCGACGTCGTCGGGCGAGGTGCGGTCGGGGCCGCCGAACATGCCCTCGTCCCGGTTGGCGGTGGACAGCATCGCGAAGACGCCGTCCCCGGCCCGGATGAGCGTGCCGTCCAGCTCGATGTCCTCGACGGCCACGCGCGGCAGGCCGGTGTGGACGATCGTGGTGTGGCGCAGCAGTTCCTCGACCGCGCCGGGCACGGCGGCCGGGTCGGCGAGCTTCGCGATCCGCTCGGGCTGCCGGAGCAGCAGCACGGTGGACAGCCCGATCATGTTGGCGGTGGTCTCGTGGCCGGCGATCAGGAGCAGCACGCCGGTGGAGGCGATCTCGCGCAGGGTGAGGTCGTCCCGGGCGGCGAGGCGGCTGAGGATGTCCTCGGCCGGGTGCTCCTTCTTGTGGGCGGCGAGTCCGCCGAGGTAGTCGAGGATCTCGTCGTTGGCCCGGGCGACCTCCTCCTTGGGGGCGGAGGTGTTGAGCAGCGTGGCGCTGAGGGCCTGGAACATCTCCCGGTCCTCGTAGGGGACCCCGAGCAGGAGGCAGATCACCAGCGACGGGACCGGGAGGGCGAACGCGCCGACCAGGTCGGCCTCGGTGACGCCGTCGGTCATCCGGTCGAGGGCGTCGTCGACGATCTGCTGGATCTCGGGCCGCATCGCCTCGACCCGCTTGACCAGGAAGTCCCCGGTGACCATGCGGCGCAGCCGGGCGTGTTCGGGGTCGTCGAGCCGGATGAACGCCGGGTTCTCGGCGATGAGTTCGCGCCGGTCGGGGGCGAACAGCGGGAAGGCGGGGTGGCGGGCGTCGGCGCTGAAGCGCTGGTCGGACAGGACGGTGCGCACCTCGGCGTAGCCGGTCACGAGCCAGATGGGGGTGCCGTCGGGCAGGGCGGCGCGGCTGACGGAGCCGGTGCGGGCGGCGTCGGTGTAGGCGGGCGGCGGGCTGAACGGGCAGCGCATGTCGTGCGGGGCGGGCAGCACCGGGGTGGTGGGCGCGGGCGTGGTCGTCAAGGCGGTACTCCTCGGCGTCGCGGTGGGGATCTCCCGGGTGGGGTCGGGTGGAGCGCAGGCGCTGGGCTAACGGCCGGTCGCGGCGGGTCCGTCGGCCGGGGCGGTGTCCTCGGTGACGGTGATCGCGCCGCACGGGCAGAGTTCGGCGGCGAGTCTGAGGTCGGGGTACTCGCTCGGCTGGAAGGTCGTCCGGCGCAGTCTCACCAGACTGTCGTGGTCGTCCTGGTCGAAGATCTCCGGGGCGTTCGAGACGCACAGGCCGGAGCTGCAGCAGCGGTCCCGGTCGAGGCTCACCTTCATGGGCGTTCCCTCCTGCACTCGTTGCTCGTTGGCAATGCCAACCTGGGCATTGCCAACCTAACCCGGTGGTGCGGCGCACCCGGAGGGTGTCGTGGCGGGTTTGCGCAGATTGGCCGATTCGGTCCGGGACGGAACGACCTTTGGCAGCACGAGGTTTGATTTGACGTCAGTTTGTCAAGGGTGGTTCGGCGCGACCCCGCTCACAGCCCTTCGGCGGCCGCGATCTCCCGGACGGCGGCGACCGTGTCGGCCTCGGCCGGGTCCTTGTCCGGCCGGTAGCGCACCACCCGGGCGAAGCGCAGGGCCAGCCCGGCGGGGTAGCGGGGGCTGCGCTGGACGCCGTCGAAGGCGATCTCCACGACGAGTTCCGGCCGGACCCGCACGGTCCGGTCGTCCCGGCCGGTCTCCCGGGCGAGGAGTTCGGCGGTCTGCCAGGCCAGCGTCTCGTCGGTGAGGCCCTTGAACGTCTTGCCGAGCATCACCCACGGGCCGAGCCCGGGCTCGCCCGCCGCCCGGGCGCCCAGGTGCAGGTTGCTGAGCCGGCCGCGGCGCCGGCCGCTGCCCCACTCGGCGGCCAGCACCACGAGGTCCAGGGTGTGCCGGGGCTTCACCTTGATCCAGCCCGCGCCGCGCCGGCCGGCCGCGTACCCGGCCGCGGGGTCCTTGACCAGCACGCCCTCGTGGCCGAGGGCCAGCGTGTCGCGGAAGAACGCCAGCGCCTCGGCGCGGTCCCCGGTCTCCGTGCGTGCCACCCGCAGGCCGGGCGGCACCACGTCGGCCAGCGCCGCCCAGCGCTCGCCGCCGGGGCGGTCGACGAGGTCCTCGCCGTCGTGGTGCAGGAGGTCGAAGAAGTAGGCGCTGAGCGGCACTTCGGCCCGCAGCCGGTCCGGGTCCCGGCGGGTGGCGGTCCGCGCCGCGGTCTCCTGGAACGGGCGCGGGCGGCCGTCCGGCCCGAGCGCGATCGCCTCGCCGTCCAGCACGGCCGAGCGCAGCGGCAGTGCGAGCGCCGCCTCGGCCACCTCGGGCACGCGCGCGGTGATGTCGTCCAGGCTGCGGGTGAACACGGCGACGTCCCCGCCGTCCCGGTGCACCTGGACCCGGATGCCGTCCAGCTTCCACTCCAGCGCCGCCGGGCCGGTGCGCTCCAGCGCCGAGGCCACGTCGGGTGCGGACGCGGCCAGCATCGGCCGCACCGCCCGGCCCACCTCCAGCCGGAACGCGGCCAGCGCGGGCACCCCGCCGGTCAGCGCCGCCGCGGCCACCGCCCGGGCCGAGCCGCGGAACATCAGCGCCCGCCGCACCGCCGCGACCGGCACCCCGGCCGCCTGCGCGACGGCGTCCCCGACCACCGCGTCCAGCGCGCCCTGGCGCAACTCGCCGACCAGCACGGCCCGCAGGAACCCCTGCTCGACCTCGGTCGCCCGGCCGAACAGCTCCGTCAGCAGCCGCCGCCGCTCGCCCTGCGCCCCGGCCCCGTGCACCGCGGCGATCCGCTCCAGCTCCCGCTCGACCTCCCGCACCCCGAGCTCGCCGGGCCCGTCGGCGGGCGGCGGAAGGTCACGCAGGCCCGCGTACCCGACGCCTGTGCGCAGCCGCTGCGACTCGCCCGACAGGAGTGCCACGGCCGCCGGTGCCTCGTCCGGTCCCAACTCCCGCAGGCACGCGGCGAGCAGCGCGGTCTTCGCCTTGCGGCCGGACTCGGCGGCGACGGCCCGGGAGGTGAGGGCGAGCTCGCGCAGGGCCATGGCACCTCCTCGGGCGGACGGCTTCGGACACCTCCAGAATCCCTGTCGGGCCTCCGCCGCGCCCGCCGGGAGACGCGGCACGGGGGCGCGGCACGGGGGCACCGTCCGGACGGTGCCCGGTCCCCGCGGAAGGGTCCGTGACCGGTCCGCCGGACATTCGTTCGGAATTTTTGTTATCGGCGGCGCGCCGGAGGGTCTCCCAGGTGTCGGCACCCGACCGCCGACCCGGACAGAAAGCGTGGCCAGGTGAACAGCGAAGACAGGACGACCATCCTCCCGGCGACCGGATCGGCCGACGGCGCGGGCGGCCGTTCCGGAGGGCGTGCCGCGCGCCGGGCAGCCGAGCGGCACACCGATCGCCACGAAGGGCGCGGCAGGCGGGGCCGCAGGCGCGGCGCGTTCGTCCCGGTGTCGACGGTCGTCGTCGCGGTGGCCGGGACGGGCCTGCTCGCGGCGCTGGCGGGCGCCGGGTACGCGGCGTACGCGGGCAAGCAGTCCGACCGGGACCCGGGGCAGGCGGTGGCACTGGACGCGCTGATGGCCGCCGAGGCCGGCACCCACGAGGGCATCCAGGTGCCCGGGGCCGGCGGGGGCCCGGCCCTCGTGCCCGGTACGCCGCAGTCGCCCGTCAACCTGTCCGCCACCGACCCGGGCACCCCGTCGCCCACCGCCTCCGCCTCCGCCACCGCCACCGCCACGGCTTCCGCTTCCGCGACGCCCACCCCGACCGCCACCGCCACCACCAAGCCGACCCCGACCGCCAAGCCCACCACCGCCCAGCGCACCGCCACGGGGAGCGCCCCCGCGGCGACGTCCGTGCCCACCCCGGTCGGCGGCGGCGCGTCCCCCTCGTACGCCCAGCAGGTCGTCGACCTCGTCAACGCCGAGCGGGCCAAGGCCGGCTGCGACCCGGTCGCGGCCGAGCCCCGCCTGGCCACCGCCGCCCAGTCGCACAGCGACGACATGGCCGACCGCAACTACTTCGACCACGCCAGCCCCGAGGGCTACCACGCCGACCACCGCATCGAGGCGACCGGCTACCGCTGGAGCACCTGGGGCGAGAACATCGCCCGCGGCCAGAAGGACCCGGCCGCCGTCATGGACGCCTGGATGAACAGCCCCGGCCACCGCGCCAACATCCTCAACTGCGCCTTCAAGCAGCTCGGCGTGGGCGTCCGGACCGGCTCCGGCGGCCCGTGGTGGACCCAGGTGTTCGCCGCCCCGGCGTGACCCCGCCGCGGGCCCGTCACCGGCCCGTTTTCCGATTCCGCGCAAATTGTTGTTATCTGATCACTCCCCAGGGGTCTCCGAGGAGGCATCGGCGGGCGGAAGACGGCAAGACGGAGTGCGGACGATGAACGCTGACGTGCAGAACGCTGACGTGCGCAACACAGACGTGCGCGGCACCGGGACGACCCTGGTGCGCGCCGCCCAGGCAGGCGACCGGCAGGCCCAGGAGGCGCTGGTCGCCGCCTGGCTGCCGCTCGTCTACAACGTGGCCGGGCGCGCGCTCGGCGGGCACGCCGACGTCGACGACGTCGCGCAGGAGACGATGATCCGCGCCCTGGACGGCCTGGAGGGGCTGCGCGACCCGTCGTCGTTCCGCTCCTGGCTGGTCGCGATCACGATGAACCAGGTCCGTCGCCGGCACGCCGCCGGCCAGCAGCAGCCGACCGTCGGCGGCCTCGACGAGACGTGGGAAGTCGCCGACCCGCGCGCCGACTTCACCGACCTCACCATCCTGCGGCTCGGCCTCTCCGGCCAGCGCCGGGAGGTCGCGGAGGCCACCCGCTGGCTCGACCCGGACGACCGCGAACTGCTCTCCCTGTGGTGGCTGGAGGCGAACGGCGAGCTGACCCGCGCCGAACTCGCCGAGTCGCTCGACCTCAGCCCGCAGCACACCGCCGTCCGGGTGCAGCGGATGAAGAAGCAGCTGGAGTCCGGCCGCGTGGTCGTCCGGGCGCTCGGCGCCTACCCGCGCTGTCCGGAGCTGGCCGAGGTCACCGCCGGCTTCGACGGGACGCCGAACTCGGTGTGGCGCAAGCGCATAGCCCGGCACATCCGCGGCTGCGCCACCTGCGACCGGCTGGGCCGCGACCTCTTCCCGGCGGAGGGGCTGCTCGCCGGGCTGGCGCTGGTGCCGATCCCGATGGGGTCGCCGGTGCTGCTGCACTTCAAGGTCACCGCGGCCGCGGTCGCCTCCGCGGCGGGGACTGGCGCCACCGGCGCGGGCGGAGCCGGCGGCGCGGCGGGCACCGCGGGCGCCACCGGGGCCGGCTCGCACGGCGGCTGGGCCGCGCTCGCCGCCAAGAAGGCCGTCCTGGTGAGCGGTGCGGCGGCCGCCGTGGCGGTCACGACGCTCGCCCTGGTCTGGCCGGCCCCCGCCGAGAAGCCGCTGGAGGCGGCACCGGAGCCGACCACCCCGGCCGCCGCGCCCGACACCCCGACCTGGACGCCGCTCGCCCTCCCGGTACCGGCCCCGGCGGCCGTGACCGACACTCCCACGCCGACGCCGACCCCGAGCCCGACCGACACCCCCACGGCCACGCCCACGCCGACCCCGTCGCCCACCGCGTCCAGGGCGACCGCCCCGCCCAGCCTGGAGCGCCAACTCGTCGACCTGGTGAACGCCGAACGGGCGAAGGCCGGTTGCGCCCCACTGCGGATCGACCCGCGGCTGCACGGAGCCGCCCAGAAGCACGCCGACGACATGGTCGCCCGCAACTTCTTCGACCACGTCAACCCCGACGGCGTCCACCCCGACGCCCGGATCACCGCGGCCGGCTACCGCTGGTCCCAGTGGGGCGAGAACCTCGACCGCGGCACGACCAACCCCTCGGCCGTCGTCTCGCACTGGATGGACGGCGGCATCCACCAGTCCAACCTGCTGGACTGCGGCTTCAAGGACGTCGGCGTCGGCGTCGCCGCCGGGCCGGCCGGCACCTACTGGGCCCAGGACCTCGGCGCCCCGCTCTCCTGAGCCGGGCCGCCGCCCCGACTACGCGGGCGTGACCGGGACGAGCCCGTCCGCCTGCCCGGTCACGTAGCCGGTGGCGTGCCCGACCACGCCACCGGCGTCGCCGACCTGCCCCGGCGCCAGGTCGGCCGTCGAGCCGAGCGGTGCGGGCAGACCCTCCTGCCCGCCCACGGCGCTGGCGTGCGCGCTCGGGGCGGTCAGGGAGGCGACGACACCGACGGCGAGCGAGGCCACGGCAAGCATGCTGCGCTTCTTCATGCCCGGGCTAACGAGCCCGCACCGCGCGGGTCACGGGGCAGGGGGCGCGGGCCTGGCGCGCGGGCTACGGGCCCGGCGCGCGGGCGTTCCGGTGGCGGGGGGCTTAGGAGCGGGGTGGGATGGGGAGGGGTTCCGGAACGAATCCGGCAAATCGATCTTTCCGCCCCTCCCTTCCGGCCGGGTTCGCCGACCGTCCCAGGCCCCGCCACCCCCGCGATACGAAGGGCACCCGATGCACGCAGCCGAGCTCACCTCCGCCGTCCTCGCCGAGCTGCGCCGCCCCCGGCGCTACCCGGCCGTCTCCGTCCTGTTGCCGACCCACCGCAGCGAGCCCGACAACACCCAGGACCCGGTGCGCCTGCGCAACCTCGTCGCCGAGGCGAAGGCCAGGCTGCAGGCCGACGAGGCGGTCAGCCGGGCGGACCGGCTGGACGTCGTCGAGCAGCTGGACCGCGCGCTCGCGGAGGTCGACCTCGTGCACGCCGAGGACGGCCTGGTGATCTTCGCGGCGCCCGGCGAGCACCAGGTGTGGTCGCTCCCGCGCTCGGTGCCGGCCCGGGTCGTCGTCTCGGACACCTTCCTGACCCGCAACCTGGTCGCCGCGTACGTCTCCGGCGCGCCCTACTGGGTGCTCACCGTCTCCGCCGACCGGGCCGCCCTGTTCAGCGGCTCCGGGCCGAAGCTGGTGCCGCACGACGGCGGGTTCCCGGTCGACCAGGTCCGGCCGGACTGGGACGTCGAGCGCACGGAGCGGATCGGCAACGTGCCGAGCACCTTCACCGACGAGGAGACCCGCAGGTTCCTGCGCTCGGCCGACACCGCCCTGGCCGCCGTCCTGGAGGCCGACGCCCGCCCGCTCTACGTGCTCGGCGAGGCGGCGGCGATCTCCCTGCTCGACGACGTCGGCACGGCGGCCAAGCGCGCCTCCGCCCAGGTCGCGCGCGGCGGACTCGGCCACGCCTCCCCGGCCGCGGTGGCCGAGGCGGTCCGGGCGACGGTGGCCGACCAGGGCCGCAAGGCCGTCGCCGAGGTCCAGGAGCGCCTCAGCCAGGCCCAGGGCGTGAAGGGCCTGGCCGCCGGCATCGACGAGGTCTGGCAGAACGTCACGCAGGGCCGGGCCGCCGTCGTCGCGGTGGAGGAGGACTACTGGCAGCCCGTCCGGGTGACGGACACCCACCTGGTGCCCACCGACGACGGCGGGCCGGACGTGCGCGTGGACATGGTCGACGAGATCGTCGAGCGCGCCCTCGACACCGGCGCCCGCGTGCAGTTCGTCCCGTCCGGCGAGCTCGCCTCGCGCGACCACATCGCGGCCGTCCTGCGGTACTGACGCCCGCTACGCCCCGGGGTCCAGGCCGAAGCGGGCGGCCACCCGCTCGGCCAGGTCGGCGGCCGGCGTGGCGCCGTCGACGGTCAGGACGTCGAGCGGGTGGCCGGCGGCCTGGGCACGGACCTCCGCGTCCCAGAGGGCGTCGCGCGCGAGCCGCTCGGCGAGCACCGGCGAGGGGTCGCGGCCGCCCCACGTGGCCCGCGCGCGCTGCGGATCCGCGTAGCGCGCGCGGAGCACGTCCCGCCGGAACTCCGCGGTCGGCAGGAGGAAGACGGCCTGGCCCGGCCGACTCAGCAGCGGCGCGAGGTCGGCGGGCAGGATCCCGAAGTAGTCGACCAGGACGATCCGGTCGGTGGGCATGGCGAGGAGGTCGTCGACGACGAAGCCGAGCATCTCCCCGTGCATGCTCGGCATCGCGCGCAGCACCTCGTCCGCCGTGCGGCCGTCCCACATCGCACCCGGCGGCAGGTCGCGCAGGGCGGAGAGGTACGGGTGCTGCTCCGGCGTGCAGAGCGTCAGCCACCGGTGCTCCGCGAGGTCGCCGTCGTACACCGGGAGACCGTGGCGGGCGGCGAGCAGGCGGGCCAGGGTGCTCTTGCCGCTGCCGGTGCCGCCGGCGATCCAGCGGACGTGGGCCAGGGACGCGGCAGTCGAGGGGAGGGAGTCTCTGCTGGTCCCGGTGTCCGGGCGAGAAGAGGTCATGGGTGCCAGGGTCCCCCTCTCCGCCCGGAAATTGCAGTCTTGTTCTTCCCCGGCCGATCGCCGAATCTGGAAGAGAGGGGATGGACAGCTCACCGCGCCAGCGCCGCCGCGTCGCCCATGACGACCACCGGGTGCAACGTCGGGTCGAGCGCGCGGAGCAGCTCGCGCATGTCGTCGACGCGCAGGCCGACGCAGCCGTGGGTCGGGCCGCCGTGGTCGACGTGGAGCCAGATGCCGCCGCCGCGGCCGCTGCCGTTCGGGCGGCGCGGGTCGAGCGGGGTCGAGCCGGGGACGCGGTTGTAGTCGATCGCGACGACGTAGTCGAAGGAGCCCGCGAGCGGTTCGCCCTCGAAGCCCGTGCCCGAGACGGTGAATCCCCCGTCGTGGTCGTACGGCAGGCGGGATCCCGGATCGGGCAGCCTGCCGCCGGCGGCGGTGAGGGTGAACACGCCCACGGGGGAGCGCAGATCGCCCAGGCGGTGGTCGGCGCTCCAGCCGCGGTTGCCGTTGCGGGTGGGCCAGGTCGGTCCGGCGAGCCAGCCGGAGCCATCGTCGCGGTAGAGCGTGGCACGCCCGGTCGAGAGGTCGGCGCCGTCGCCGGTGACGATCAGGGCCTGCCTGGTCCCGGCGGGGACATCGGCGAGCAACTGTGCTCCCAATCCCGGGAGTTGGCGGGGGAGCTCGGGCGGTGCGGGGCGGCCCGCGGCGGCGGGTGTGACGGCCGGAGCGGTCGCCGGTGGGGCGGTCGGTGCGGCGCTGACGGAGGTGGCGGGCGAAGCGGCCGGGCCGGGCGCGCAGCTCACCAGGAGCAGCGCGCCCAGCCCGACGAGGGCACAACGGGGTAGGGACATGGCGGTTCGGCTTTCGGAAGGAGTACGGAGGGCAGGGGCGGCGGAGGTCAGCCGACCGAGTCCTTGGCGGCAGGGCTGTTCCGCTCCGCGGAGCGGATCGACTCCAGCACCTGCGCCACCTGCTGGGCGGCGATCAGGGACGGCCCCCGGAAGCACGCGGTCAGCTCGACCAGCGTCGAGGTCGCACCGGTCCCGACGGTCCGGTAGCCGACCAGCTGGTCGCTGCCTCCGGCACTCGCGCACTCCTTGCCCACGGCGGTGACCTCGCCCGGGCCGGACTGGCCCACGTACCTGTAGAACGTGCCGGCGTCGTCGACGAGCCGGAAGGTCAGGACGACTCCGCCGGCGTACAGCTTCCCGACCGGGAAGCAGATCGACTGCTGCGCGGGGCAGCTGGACAGGGGGATGAGCTCCTGATTGGCGAGGGTGCCGATGCTGCGCTGGGGGCTCGACCCGCCGCTGTCCTGGGTGAACCAGCCCTTGGGCACGTTGACGACCATCTCCGGAACCGACCTGAACGAGATCGCCGGCCCCAACGGCCCCACGGCGTCCGGGCCTTCGGGCGCGGGGGAGGGCGAGGGCGCGGCCGTGCTCGGTGCGGGCACCGGGGCCCCTGCGGCCCCCAGCGGGCCCGAGTGGGGGCCCGAGGGCGCGATCGCCGGGGCGGCGGCCAGCACGGCGGCGAGCAGTCCGCCGGTGAGCCCGGCGCCCAGCCCGGCGGCCCGCCGGCGGCGCCGGGTGCGATCGGCGCGGTCGAGGATCCGCTGGATGCGGTCCTCGGGCGCGGCGAGGTGCGGCGCGGCCTGCTGGAGGAGGATCCGCAGCTCCTGCTCCTCCCCGGTGTCGGCGCCGCCGGGTCCGTCCGGCCGGTCCGGGTCGGTGAAGTCAGTTCCCGTCACGCCGTCCCCCGTCCAACATCAGTTCCCTGACCGGCAGTTTGCCGCGCAGCGAGGCGAGCGCCCGGTGCGTCTGGCTCTTGACGGTGCCGGTCGTGCAGCGCAGCACGTCGGCCGTCTCCTCGATGCTCAGGTCCTCGAAGAAGCGCAGCACCACCACGGCCCGTTGCCGTGGCGGCAGCGCCCGGACGGCGGTGGCCACCACCTGGCTGAGCACGACGTCCTCGAAGGGGTCGGCCCGCTGCACCGGCGGCTCGGGCAGCTCCTCGTGCGGGAGTTCGCCGGTCCAGCGGCGGCGCCACCAGGAGACGTGCGAGTTCACCAGGACCTTCCGCACGTACGCCTCGGGGTGCTCGATCGAGATCCGGTCCCACTTGGGCCAGACCTTGGCGAGCGCGGTCTGCAGCAGGTCCTCGGCCTGGTGCGGGTCGCCGGTCAGGAGCCAGGCCGTGCGCAGCAGCTTCGGGCCGCAGGCGGCGACGAACTCCTCGAAGTCCGGTGTCGCGTCCCTCATCCCGCTGCCCCTGCCATGGTGTTCCCGTCGTTCCCGTCCGCCGTGGCGGC
This sequence comes from Kitasatospora sp. NPDC059747, assembly GCF_042732955.1. Classification (NCBI taxonomy): domain Bacteria; kingdom Bacillati; phylum Actinomycetota; class Actinomycetes; order Kitasatosporales; family Streptomycetaceae; genus Kitasatospora; species Kitasatospora sp. NPDC059747. The sequence continues at coordinate 59,992 of NZ_JBHWGV010000006.1, forward strand.
CCGGTCGGCCGCGTGCGTGGTGTTGTCCTCACGGCAGGTGGAACGCGGTGGCCCGCGGTTCGGGTTGTCTCCGTTCCGGGGATATTTTCCCGGGCCCCGGCGGACGGCCGCGGCCCGGCCCGGCCGGAACGCTGGACGGCCCGCGAGCCGGCCGGGACTGAGCCGGGCGGCGGGCGGGCCGTGGCACCACGATGCGCCGCCCGTCCCGTGCGGCGCAGGGGCGCGCACGGGGCGCCCGGACGCACGGGCCGGGCGCGATCGGGGCGTACCGGACCGGGGCGTACGGGATCGGCCCCGCCGTCAGAGTGTGCCGGAGCCGTGCTCCACGGGCCCGGCCGCCCCGCGGGCCGCCACCGGCTGCGCGCCGACCGTCCAGTCCGGGTGGCCCGGCATGGGCGGGGTGCGGTGGCCGTAGAGCCAGTCGGTGAGGAAGGCGGTGAGGTCCTGCCCGGAGACCTCGGAGGCGGTGCGGATGTAGTCGGCGGTGGTCGCGTTGCCGTACCGGTGGCGGGCGAGGAAGGTGCGCTCGATCGCGTCGAAGGCGTCCTCGCCGACGCGCTCGCGCAGCGCGAAGAGCACGAGTGCGCCGCCGGTGTAGCGCTGGCTGTCGAACAGGTCGGCCGCGGTGGGCGAGGCGACCGGTCCGGCGTCGTGGCGCCACTGGTCGCCGAGGCCGTACAGGTAGCGCATGCGGTCGACGAGGGTGGTGTAGCCCCACGCGTCCGGCCAGCCGCGCTCGTAGCGGTAGAGCAGGCCGTAGTAGTCGGCGTGACCCTCGTTGAGCCAGAGGTCCGCCCAGGTGGCGGGGGAGACGCTGTCGCCGAACCAGGAGTGCACCAGCTCGTGCATCATGTGCGAGCCGATCGCCGCTTCGGGCTGGCGCAGGAAGTTCGGCTTGTACAGCGTCAGGGTCTGGGTCTCCAGGCCGGTGAAGCCGAACGCGTCCGGGTCGTCGGTGTCGGCCGGCAGGATCCCGTACGCCTCGAACGGGAACGGCCCGAGGTGCCGTTCGGCCCAGGCGAGCTGGTCGGCGGTGAGCGCGAGGGCCGGTTCGAGGTCGGCGGCGCGCGCGGTGGGCACGACGTCGCGCAGCGGCAGGCCGTGCGGGCCGGTGCGCTCGCGGACGGTGTAGTCCCCGACCGAGACCTGCACGAGCTCGGTGGCCATCGGCGCGCGGGAGACGTAGCGCCGGGTGGTGCGGCCGTCGCCGAGGGGCGTGGTCCGGGTGAGCTCGCCGCTCGCGACGCCGAGCAGCCCGTCCGGGGCGGTGACGTCGATCGTGAAGCGGGCCTTGTCCCTGGGGTGGTCGTTGGACGGGAAGACGATGTGCGCACTGGCGGGTTGCCCGGCGACGGCGAAGCCGTTCGCGGTCGGCACCCAGCCGGTGTGGGGGAGCCTGGCGTGCGGGTCCGCGGTGTACGTGACCCGCACCCGCGCGGTAGTGCCACGGCGCAGCGCCCGGCCCGGGGTGACGGTGAGCTTCTCGTCGTGCGTGCGGAACGCGGCGGGCCGGCCGTCCACGTGGACCTCGTGGACGTCGAGGCCGAGCGCGTCGAGGTCCAGGCTCGCCAGGTCGCGGGAGGGCCGGGCGGTGATCACCGCGGTGGCGTCGACGGTGCGGGTGTCCGGCCGGTAGGCGAAGGAGAGGTGGTAGGCGACCGCGTCGTAGCCGCGGTTGCCGAGCGACGGGAAGACGGGGTCGCCCAGCCCGTCCGCCGCGGTGGCCGCGGGCCCGCCGGTGGTCAGCAGCGCCGCGCTGAGCGCGAGCACCAGGGCGAGCCCGGCACGGCCGCGGGCTCGGGTCCGACGCAGGGGGATCAGGGCGACCACCGCTCTCCGGGTTGACGGCACGGGAGATGTTCCGGGCACGGATGGTAGTGGACGGACGCGGTCTCCCGGGCGGGATTGCCGCGACACGGTCGCGTCCCCCGGACGGAGCACTGCGGTAGCGGCGCGGTGGCCCTCCGTCATACGGTCGAAGAGTTCCGCCCCCTGACGGGCGGGGCCACGGCCGCCGGAGAACCTGGCCAGGTCCGGCGGCCGTACTCTCATGCCCGCCCACAGCCGTAGGCTTGCGGTCCGCCCCTTCCGCGCCGGACCGCCAGGAGCCGCTGTGACCACGTCCCCGAACTTCCTGGTGATCGGCGAGTGCGTCGCCGACGTCGTCCGCGCCGACGGCGTACCGGACCGGGTGCACCCCGGCGGGAGCCCGGCGAACGTCGCGTACGGCCTGGCGCGTCTGGGGCGGGCGGCGACGCTCCTCACGCAGCTCGCGGACGACGCCCACGGGCGCCTGATCCGGGCGCACCTGGAGGCGGCCGGGGTGACGGTGCGCGCGGAGGCCGTGGTGCGGACGCCCTCGGCCGTCGTCGAGCTGGATGGCGAGGGGCGCGCGCAGTACGCCTTCGACATCGGCTGGACGCTCGGCACTCCCCACGGTGTCGATCTCCTGGGGCCTGACGCACCCGGGTACCTGCACATCGGCTCGATCGCGGCCGTGACCGAGCCGGGCGCGGCGGCCGTGCTGGGGGTCATCGAGCGCCTGCGCGGCCGGGCGAGCGTCAGCTACGACCCGAACGTGCGGCCCGCGCTGATGGGCGAGCGGGCCGGGGCCGTCCGCCGGGTCGAGCGCTGCGTGGCCCTCAGCCACGTGGTCAAGGCCAGCGACGAGGACCTGGCCTGGCTCTACCCGGGCGAGGATCCGGAGTCCGTCGCCCGGCACTGGCTCGGGCTCGGCCCGGCCGTCGTCGCCGTGACGCTGGGGGCGGCCGGCGCCGTCGCGCTCACCGCCGACGGTGCCCGGGAGCAGGTCGCCGCCCGCCCGGTGCGGGTCGCGGACACCGTCGGCGCCGGGGACTCCTTCATGGCCGCCTTCCTGCACGCCCGCGCGGGCGGCGCCCCGCTCGCGGTCTGCCTCGCGCACGCGGTGACGGCCGCGGCCGTCACCGTCTCGCGCCCCGGCGCGAACCCGCCCTCGTCCGCCGAGCTGGCCGAGGCGCTGGCCCGGTAGGCCCCAAGTGCCTTACTGCGCCGCCTCGGTGAGGTCCTTGCCGTACCAGACCTCGGCGTACGGGCCCGTGCTGTAGGCGGGGATCTCGCGGTAGCCGTGGCGGGTGTAGAGGGCGCGGGGGACGCACGAGGTGTGTGGGGGTGTTGTGGTCTATGGCCCCCGGCCCCGGGGGGGGCGGGGGGGCTCTGACGC
>NZ_JBHWGV010000006.1:63203-68399 GCF_042732955.1 Kitasatospora sp. NPDC059747
TGGGGGGTGTAGCGGGCGCGGGCCTCGCCGAGGTCGAGGCGGGTGTCGAGGACGATGCGCCCGGCGCCGAGGGCGCGGGCGGCGGAGTCGACGGCGGCGAGCAGGCGGGCGCCGCCGCCGGTGCCGCGCAGGCCGGGGCGGACGTAGACGCGGGTGAGCTCGACGGTGGCGGCGTCGAGGCGGCGCAGCCCGGCGCAGGACTGGGCGCGGCCGTCGTAGCGGCCGATCAGGAACAGGCCGGTGGGCTCGGCGAGGTCGCCGCTGGGGGTGTCGGCCAGGCCGGCCTCCAGGACCTCGGCGTCGAAGTCCTCGCCGTGGTGCAGCCGTCCGTACCGGTTGGCGACGTCGTAGTAGTACTCGCGCAGCAGGGCCAGTGCCTCGTCGGTGGTCACGTCGGCGGGGGTGACGGTCCAGGCCGGGCCGGGTGCGGTGGTGCCGGTGGTCATACCCCGCATGGTCGCCGTGCGGGCGGCCCGGCGGCAAAGGGTTTTCGCGGTGCGTGCGGGGCCGTCCGGCCGTCCTGCGCAGGGCAAAGCTTGGGCAAGGTCCCGGGCGGGTCGTTCTGCCGTGCGGGTGACGGGGGGATTGACGGGGGTGCCCTCCGGGGGAGCAGTGGCGTTATGAACGCACCATCAGATCATCGCATTAATGGGGGTTTGAAGGGCAGTCACCCGGCCCGGAGGGGTCTGCGGACCGGTCTGCTGGCCACCGTCTGCCTCTCCGCCGTCGTCGCCGGCTGCGCCGGGCCGTCCGGACCCGCCGGGCCCAAGGCCGCACCCGCCGGCGCCGCCAAGGCCGCCAAGGCCGCCAAGGCCGCGGAGGTCGCCAACGCCCCGAGCGCCGCACCGGCCGCCCAGGCGGAGGCGGCGGCCGCCGGGGAGCCCGCCGTCGACCGGGCGGGGGCCCGCCCGCCCGCCGCGCCGCCCATGCTGCCGGGCCTCGCCCGCAAGGAGGAGGAGAGCAGCAGCGAGGCCGTCGCCCGCCAGGAGACCGCCGTCCGCGCGGCGTTCGAGACCGCCCAGCGCTGGGGCCTGGCCGAGCCGCCGCTGAAGGCGCCCCCGCCCCCGGCCGCCAGGCCCCGGCTGCGTGCGATGCAGGGCGTGAAGCTCAAGGACGGCCGCCCGCCCGTGGTGTTCCGCGTCCCCACCGACGACAAGGTGGTGTTCCTGACCGTCGACGACGGCGCCGAGAAGGACCCGCAGTTCAACAAGATGGCCGCCGAGCTCGGGATCCCGCTCAGCGCCTTCGTCTCCGACTACCTCGCCCGAGAGAACTACGGCTACTTCCGCGACCTCCACTCCCAGGGCGTGGAGATCAACAACCACACCATCAACCACCGCAACCTGAAGATCCACGACTACGAGACCCAGCGCTACGAGATCTGCACCCAGCAGGACCAGCTGGAGCAGCAGATCGGCGTCCGCCCCCGGCTGTTCCGCCCGCCGTACGGCGAGTACAACGACGACACGCTGCGCGCGGCCGGGTCGTGCGGGGTCCAGGCGGTGCCGCTGTGGAACGAGGAGGCCTTCCCGGACCACATGGAGTGGCGCTACGACGACCAGAAGCTCCACCCGGGCGACATCATCCTCACCCACTTCCGGGGCACCGAGGACTGGAAGGCCACGATGCCGGACCTGCTCCGCAAGGTCCTGAACGAGGTCACGGCACAGGGCTACGCCCTCGGGCGCCTGGACGACTACCTGTAGCCGTGCGGGCGGGAGCCGGGAGCGGGCAGCCGGTCTCAGCCGAGCGAGAGGGCGTCGAGGTACACCCAGGCGCCCTCGTGCCGGACGAACCGGCTGTTCTCGCTGAGCACCCCCTCCTCGTCGCCCTCCGTCCAGTACGCGCGGAACGCGACGGTGCCCCCGGAGTGGAACGCGCCGCCCTCGGTGGTGGCGCCGACCTCCAGCCGGGTCCAGCGCAGCGCCGGGTCGAAGTCCACCGAGTCCGGGCGGGTGTCCGGGTGCCAGCTGCGCAGCAGGTACGCCTCGTCCTGCACGACGAAGGCGCTGAAGCGGGAGCGCATCAGCGCCTCGGCCGTGCGGGCCTCCGCCACACCGCGGTGCATCCGGCCGCAGCAGTCGCCGTAGGAGGCGGACAGGCCGCACGGGCACGGGGAGGAGGGCAGCAGCCGGGGCGCGGGGGCGGCGGCTCGGGGAGCGGGGCGACGTCGGGACATGTGGTCCATTGTCCCCCGTGCGCTCCGCTCCCCGCGCGCCGCCCCCGGGCCCCTCGGGCGGCCGTTACGCGTTGCGCTTGAACGAGTAGTTGAACTCGCCGGTGCCGAAGTGGCGGTAGAGCCGCAGCCAGAACGGCATCATCATCTCGGTCGCGCGGGCGCCGCTGATGTCCCCGAGATCGATGATCCACTCCGCCGGCCAGCCGAACTCGCCGAGCAGCGCGACCGCCTCGGCCTTGGCCGCGTCGTCGTTCCCGGAGACGAACAGGTTGTGCTCGCCCGGCAGGACGGCCGGGTCGACCATCACGGCGACGTTCATCGTGTTGAGCGCCTTGACCACCCGGGCCGCCGGGAACTCCCGCTGGATCCGCTCGCCGACGCTGTCGGTGTTCACCGGGTCGAGGGTGAGCTCGCCCTCGGGGGAGAACACCAGCGGGTTCGACACGTCGATCAGCAGCTTGCCCGCCAGCCGCTCGGCCCCCGCCGCCCGCAGCGCCGACAGCGCGACCGTGCCGCCGGTGGCGTTGAACACCACCTCGCCGAAGTCCGCCGCGTCGGCGAAGGTGCCGCAGTGGCCGTGCGGGCCCGCCGCGGCGGACCAGGCCAGCCCCTTCTCGTTGTCCTTGGTCCGCGAGCCCAGCGTGACCTCGTGGCCGAGCGACACCAGCTTGCTCGCCAGCGTCTGCCCGACCACGCCCGTGCCGATGATTCCGATGCGCACAGCTACTCCGCATCTCCCGTGAAACGCGCCCTCGTGGAGCGTTGCCGGCGACGACGATAGTTGACCCGGGCTCAGTCCCGAAGGACCGTCCGGCGAACGGGTCCCGGTTGCGGGCCGGCCTGCGGCAGTCAGCGTCCCCGCTCGACCACGAACCCCGGCAGCGCGAGGAGGAACTCCCGTGCCTCGTCCGCCTCTTGCTCCCCGCAGGCGTCGGTCGCGCCGAGCACCCCGTCGATCTCCCGTTCCGCCGCCGCGACCAGCCCGGCCGCCGCCTGCCGCGCGCTCTCCACGCACTCGTACGCCGCGAGCCGGTCGAGCAGCCACCGCACGTCCTCGGCGGCCTCCGGGCCGCGCTGGGACCTCGTACGGCTCAAGTACCGCTCGGCTCTGGTGCGTTCGGCGGGGGAGCAGCGCTCCAGGAGGTGGATCAGCATCAGCGTCCGCTTGCCCTCCCAGAGGTCCCCGGCGATCTCCTTGCCGTACTCCTCCTGCGTCCCGGCGAGGTTCAGCACGTCGTCCTGGATCTGGTAGGCCGCGCCCAGGTACCAGCCGAACCGGTCCAGCCGGCCGGAGTCCGCCGAGGGGCCCTCGGCGACCAGCAGGCCCGTGCGGCACGGGTAGAGGAAGGTGTACCAGGACGTCTTCTTGAGGCACAGCCGGTAGTAGTCGCCGGGGACGAGGGCACACGCGTTGTCGCGGATCCAGGCGATCTCCAGGGCCTGGCCCTCCAGCGACTGGCGGCACATGAGCTCGGTCTCCTCGAACAGCCGCCAGGCCAGCTCGCCCCCCAGCCCCCGCCGGTTGGCCATCAGCCGCTGGAGGCCGAGCAGGTGGGTGGCGTTGCCGACGTTGAGCGCGACCTCGACGCCGTACGCGGCCGGGAGGGTGGGCTCGCCGCGCCGCAGCTCGCTGCCGTCCTGGATGTCGTCGTGGATCAGGAAGGCGTTGTGGAACAGCTCGACGGTGACGGCCGGGTTGAGCGCGCGGCCCGGGTCGCCGCCGAAGGCCGCGCAGGTGGCGAGGCACAGCGCCGCGCGCAGGCCCTTGCCGGGGCGGGCCGGGTAGTCGGCGGCCAGGTCGTAGAGGTAGGGCGGACTCTGCTCGGGGATGTGCCGCAGCAGCGCGGCCACCGTGCGCTCCCGGTAGCGGGCCAGCACCCGTTCGACCAGTTCGGCGCCGCCCGTGAGCCGGGGCGGTGTCACTCCCCGGGCCGCTCGTCGGGCTCCCCGGCGGCGGTGCGGTGCGGTCCGAAGGCGGTGCTCAGGCCCTGGTTGGCGAGGGCCGGCGCGAGGCGGCTGAGGTTGAGCAGCAGGTCGACGATGTCGTGGGCGTTCTCGGCGATCCTGCGCGTGTGCTCGGCGGCGTCGCCGGCCGTGTTGCCCAGCACCCGGGCGCTGACGGCGTCGATCAGTTCGTGGGTGTTGTCCGAGACCCGGCGCACCAGCCGCCCGAACTCCTCCTGGTCGACGCGGTGTTCGTCGACGAGGCGCTCGCCCGCCGCCTTGGCGTCGGCCAGACCGGCCGCCAACTCGCGCTCCAGGACGGCGGCGGCTTCCGAGACCGCCCGCTCGCCCTGCTCGCCCGCCCCGCTGAACCGACCGGCATCGGGCATGGCCGACCTCCTGGCTCGTGCCCCGGCCAGCCCGGGGTGCACCGTCGCAATGCTTGCCGATGGTACACGCCCGTGCGCGGAGCGTGTCCGGAGTTCGCGGCCCCATTCGGCGCCCGGGGCTCGGCGAGTCGCCCGGCACCCTCCGTTCGTCACTGATAGTAGTTGCGTGGTTTCGCTGCGAAGGAGCTGGCGACGGCACGAAGGAGCGGTCAATGGGTGGCAGACAGCGTCCGCCGAAGGCGCGGACCCCGCGGCAGAAGGTGGACACCCGCGTGGAGATCGCCCGCCTGGAGGGCTTCCTGGCCTGGGAGGCGGAGGTCGCCGCGGCCGAACGGGACGCCCGGGCCTTCGCCGGCCAGTTCGCCTGGCTGCCGGCCGCCGAGCGCGAGAGCCTGGAGCGGGCCTACGCCGCCGACCGGCTGCGCTACGCCGAGGAGGTCGTGGACCGTGCCGTCGACCGCTGCCGCCGCCTCGCCGCCCGCTACCGCAGCGAGTGCCGGCGGATCTGCGCCCGGTGGGCCGCCCTCTGCCTGTCCGTGACGCTGGCGGCCGCGCTGTTCGCCGCCGTGCCCGCGATCCTGCGGGGCTGATGCTGCGACAGGGCGCCGCGACAGGACGCCGCGACGGGGCGGGGGGGCGCCGCCCCCGGGCGGGCGGGGGGGCCGCGCGCGGGGGGGGGCTGGG
>NZ_JBHWGV010000006.1:68409-157040 GCF_042732955.1 Kitasatospora sp. NPDC059747
CCCACGGCCCGCCCCCCGCGGGGGGCCCCCCCCCCGGTGGGGGGGCGGCCCCTCGGCGCGTGCGGGGATCAGTGGTGGCCGTGGCCGCTGCTGATCTCCTGGTGCTCCTCGACGGTCGGCTTGGCGATCCGGCTGCCCTCGCCGTAGAAGCCGCGCGACAGCTTCGCCCGCGCGCGGGTGAACAGCCCGGCCCTGCGGGCCACGCCGTTCTCGTCCACCTCGGGCTCCAGCTCTACCGGCTCCGGCTGGTCGTGCGAGGTGAGGGTGTACATCCGGCCCTGCGGCAGCGGCGCGTGCACCTCGATGAACTCGCCGTGCTGGAGCCGCTGGATGACGCCGGTCTCGCGGCCGTGCAGCACCTTCTCCTTGTCGCGGCGCTGGAGGCCCATGCACCACCGCTTGGTGATCACGAAGACGACCACCGGCAGCGCGAAGAAGCAGATCCGCACCGCGTAGGTGATCGCGTTGATCGACAGGTGGAAGTGCGTCGCGAGCAGGTCGTTGCCGCCGCCGGCCAGCAGGATCAGGTACAGGCTGATCCAGGCCGCGCCGAAGGCCGTGCGCACCGGAGCGTTGCGCGGCCGGTCGGCGATGTGGTGCTCGCCGCGGTCCCCGGTGACCCACGCCTCCAGGAACGGGTAGCACCAGATGACCAGCAGGACGGTCGGGAAGACCATCAGCGGGACGAACACCCCGAGGTTCAGGGTGTGGCCGCCCCAGACGCTGATCTCCCAGCCCGGCATGACACGGATCAGGCCCTCGGAGAAGCCCATGTACCAGTCCGGCTGGGCGTCGGTGGACACCTGGTCGGGGCGGTAGGGCCCGTAGGCCCAGATCGGGTTGACCGTCGCGATCGCCGACATGAGCGCGATGATGCCGAACACCAGGAAGAAGAACCCGCCCGCCTTGGCGGTGTAGACCGGCAGCAGCGGCATGCCGACGACGTTGTCGTTGGTGCGGCCGGGCCCCGCGAAGTGGGTGTGCTTGTGGTAGAAGACCAGGATCAGGTGCGCCGCGAGCAGGCCCACCATGATCCCGGGGATCAGCAGGATGTGGACGGTGAACAGCCGCGGGATGATGTCGTGCCCGGGGAACTCCCCGCCGAACATGAAGAACTGCAGGTACGTGCCGACGATCGGCACCGCCAGGACGGCGCCCTCCATGAAGCGGATGCCGGTGCCGGAGAGCAGGTCGTCCGGCAGCGAGTAGCCCATGAAGCCGTCGAACATGCCGAGGAAGAGCAGCAGCGCGCCGAAGACCCAGTTGACCTCGCGAGGCTTGCGGAACGCCCCGGTGAAGAAGACGCGCATCATGTGCGTCAGCATCGCGGCGATGAAGACGATGGCCGCCCAGTGGTGGATCTGGCGCATCAGCAGGCCGCCGCGGACCTCGAAGCTGATGTTGACCGTGGAGGCGTAGGCCTCCGACATCTGGATGCCCTTGAGCGGGACGTACGAGCCGTTGTAGACGACCTCGCCCATGCTCGGGTTGAAGAACAGCGTCAGCCAGACACCGGTCAGGATGATGATGACGAACGTGTAGAGCGCGATCTCGCCCAGCATGAAGGACCAGTGGTCCGGGAAGATCTTGCGCAGGTTGGCCTTCGCCAGGGAGTAGATGCCGAGGCGGCCGTCGGCCCAGTCGGCGAGGGCCTCGGCCTTGTTCGCGGGCTGGTCACGCGTACTGGTGGTCACCGGTCCCGGCTGCGACTGCTGGTCGGTTCTCACGACGGGCTCCCCGGCGTCCTCGGCGTGCCGTGCTGGAGGCCCGTCGGCGAGAACGCCGGCCGGCGGAGTGATGTGATCATGGGACCTCTCGATACGGGACCGCCGGGCGGATCCGGCCCGCGGTGCTGGTGACCGCTGGTCCCGTTGCTCAGGGTGATGGATCGCTTACTCTGTCATGCTGTCGGCAGGGGGCCGACTGTGCACGTCCATCGGCCCGTCCGGCCGCTCGTGTCGGGCCGGACGGGGGTCCCGGGGCCCGCGATCGGCCGTCCGGGAAGCGGCCGGTGCTGCGCTCGGGTGCCGCCGAACCGTTTCGGCGCGCGCCGCGGCCCGGGGTCGCGGGAACCCGGGCCTACGCTGCGCCAATGGTGGATCACCGTGAACTCCTCGCTGACGTGACCGCGACCCTCTCCCGCGCCGGACTCGACGCCGCCGGCCCGTCCCCGCTGCGGATCGGCCCCGGTCCGGAGGGGGTGGTGGTCGGCTGGCCGCCGGGCGGCGATTCGCCCGAAGGGGTGCGCGCCGCCGTCCTCGGAGCGGCGGCGGTCGTCCTGCGGGAGGCCGGCCACGAGGTCGCGGAGGCGGACGGCGGCGACCTGCACGTGGCGCCCGTCCCGGATCCCGTCGGCGTCCCGGCCGAGCCGGAGACCGTTCCCGAGCAGTGGTGGGGCTGAGTCCTAGCGCTGGTGCGCCGGGAAGGCGGCGCGCCGGAGGCCGGGTCGAATGCTGAGACGGAAGGTGGGTTTCATACCTAACCCTTACCTTGGCGGCGGGTTCAGTGGCTCCCTGCACCTCTAAGGTTTGCCTAAGCTAAGCCGAGGCGCCCTGGACCGAACCAGTCCGGGGCGTTCGGCTGTGCCGTCCCCCGTCACCGCGGTGGGACTCCGAGGACAGGTACGACCCGGGGTGACCGGGGGAGGAGCCCGCTGCATGTGGGATGAAGCGTTTCCCAGCTTTTTGATCGGGCTGCGGGAGGGCCTTGAGGCCGGCCTGATCGTGTCGATCCTGGTGGCCACCCTTGTCCGGTTCGACCGCAAGGGGCGCCTGCCCCAGGTGTGGACCGGCGTCGCGGCGGCCGTCGCCGTCAGCCTCAGCTTCGGCGCGGTGCTCACCTTCACCGCCGCGAACCTGTCCGGCCACGCCCAGGAGGCGTTCGGCGGGATCCTCAGCCTGATCGCGGTCGGCTTCGTCACGGCCATGGTCTTCTGGATGCGCCGCTCCGCGCGCAGCCTGTCGGCCGAGATCCGTTCGAAGGTCGAGGCCTCGCTGGCGCTGGGCGCCGGCGCGCTGGTGCTCACCAGCTTCCTCGCCGTCGCCCGCGAGGGCCTGGAGACCTCCCTCTTCCTGTGGACCAACGTCCGCACCGCGGGTGAGTCCACCGGCCCGCTGATCGGCGCCGCGGTCGGCCTGGTGCTCGCCGCGGGCCTGTGCTGGGGCCTGTACCGGCGCGCGCTCAAGATGAACCTCACCCGGTTCTTCACCATCACCGGCGCCGGCCTGATCGTCATCGCGGCGGGCGTGCTCGGCTACGGCCTGCGCGACCTCCAGGAGTCCGGGCTGGTCGGCGGCTCCACGTCGTACGCGTTCGACCTCAGCGGGCACCTGGACGCGCAGTCCTGGTACGCCACGCTCGTGCAGGGCACGCTCAACCTCACCGTCACCATGACGGTCCTCCAGGTCGTCGCCTACGTCGCCTACCTGTGCATCGTCATGACGCTGTTCCTGCAGGGCCTGCGCGCCGGCCAGGCCGCGCCCGCCGCCGAGCAGACGGCGGAGAAGACGGCCGAGCAGGCGGCCGAGCAGACGGAGGAGAAGGCCACCGGGACGGCTGCCGGGACCCCCGCGCCCGCCGCCTCCGGCCGGCCGCGGTGGGTGCTCCCGGCCGCGCTGGTCGCCGTCCCGGCCGTCGTCGCCGGAGCCGTCATCGCCGTCAGCGACGGCAAGAAGGACAGCGCCGCCACCGTCGCCGTCTCCGAGCAGGAGTGCGGCAAGGGCTTCACCGCCCCGCTGCCCGGCCAGCAGGTCTTCCAGATGCGCAACACCGGCGACAAGGTCTCCGAGGTGTACCTGGTCAACCCGGCCAGCGGCGCCGTCTACGGCGAGGTCGAGGGCCTCGCGCCCGGCACCACCCGCGCCCTGACCGCCACCATCGGCACCGGCGACTACGCCTGGCGCTGCGTGCCCACCGGCGGCAAGTCCGTCACCTCCGCCTCCGTGCACGTCACCGGCGGCAGCGAGGTCAAGGCCGTCAAGCCGGTCGGCGACGGCGACCTCAACGCCCCGCTCGACGCCTACAAGGACTATGTCAACAAGGGCCTCGCGACCCTCATGACGCAGTCCCAGAAGCTCCAGGCCGACATCCACGGCGGCGACCTCGCGACCGCCCGGGCGGACTGGCTCACCGCGCACCTCCAGTACGCCTCGCTCGGCGCCGCCTACGGCACCTTCGCCGACCTCGACGGCAAGATCGACGGCCGGGCCGACGGGCTCCCCGACAAGACCGCGGACCCGGGCTTCACCGGCTTCCTGCGCCTGGAGTACGGCCTGTGGCACGGCCAGTCCGCCGCGGACCTCACGCCCGTCGCCGACGGCCTCGCCCGCGACGTCGCCACCCTCGTGCACGACTTCCCCACCCAGGACTTCGACCCGGCCGACCTGCCGCTGCGCGCCCACGAGATCCTGGAGAACACCCTCCAGTTCGAGCTCACCGGCGACACCGACATGGGCAGCGGCACCAGCCTCGCCACCACCCAGGCCAACCTGGCCGGCACCCAGGAGCTGCTGACGCTCCTCCAGCCGCTGCTCGACGAGCGCGACCCGCAGGTCCTCGTCCGGGTCAACACCGGGATGAAGCGCGTCGGCGACCTCGTCGCGGCCGCCCGCACCGCCGACGGCTGGACCCCGCTGGACAAGCTGCCCGCCGACGCCCGCCGCCGGCTCAACGGCGCCACCGGCCAGCTGCTCGAAGACCTGTCCCCCATCCCCGCCCTGCTCGAGATCCGGAAGGCCGCCTGATGACCGACCACACCGCAGCCACCGGCTCCTGCCCGTTCCCGCACGGGGCTTCCGCCGCTGCCGCCGCGCAGCAGGCCGCCGCCGAGGCCGCCGGCCAGGGCGGCTGCCCGGCCGGCCCGGCCCGCCGCAGCTTCGTGCGGGCGGCGCTCGGCGCGGGCGCGGGGGCGGCCGTCCTGGCGGGCACCGGTGCGGCGTTCACGCTCTCCGCCGAGCCGGCCGCCGCGGGCGACGGCCACCAGGCCTCCAACGGCGTCGTGCCCTTCCACGGCGCGCACCAGGCCGGCGTCACCACCCCGGCGCCCGGCTACGCGGCCTTCGTCTCCTGCCAGGTGATCGCCCAGGACCGCAAGGCCCTGGAGGACCTGTTCAGGACCCTGACCGAGCGGATCCGCTTCCTCACCGCCGGCGGCACCCCGCCGGACCTCGGCGTCGGCGCGCCGCCCTCCGACAGCGGCCTCCTCGGCCCGGTCGTGGCCACCGACAACCTGACCGTGACGGTCGGCGTCGGCGCCTCGCTCTTCGACGACCGCTACGGCCTCGCCAAGGCCAAGCCCGTCAAGCTCGCGCCGATGAAGACCTTCCCCAACGACAACCTGCAGGCCGCCGAGCTCCACGGCGACCTCTCGCTGCAGATCTGCGCCGACCGCCAGGACACCGTCCTGCACGCCCTGCGCGACATCACCCGGCACACCCGCGGCGCGATGCAGATCCTCTGGCGGATCGACGGCTTCCAGAACCAGTCCCGCCCCGACGGCGCCCAGCGCAACCTGCTCGGCTTCAAGGACGGCATCGTCAACCCGGACACCGCCTCCGCCCGCGAGATGGACCGGCTGGTGTGGGTCACCGACGGCATGGGCGAGCCCGCGTGGGCGACCGGCGGCAGCTACCAGGTCATCCGGATCATCCGGATGCTGATCGAGTTCTGGGACCGCGTCACCCTCACCGAGCAGGAGAAGATGTTCGGCCGCCGCCGCGACACCGGCGCCCCGCTCGACGGCCACCAGGAGAACGACGCCCCGGACTACGCCAAGGACCCGGACGGCAAGGCGATCCCGCTCAACGCGCACATCCGCCTCGCCAACCCGCGCACCGCGGACACCGACACCTCGCGCATCCTGCGCCGCGGCTTCAACTACGACCGCGGCATCGACAAGGCCGGCAACCTCGACATGGGCCTCGTCTTCTGCTGCTACCAGCAGGACGTGGTGCGGCAGTTCGAGGCCACCCAGACCCGCCTCGTCGGCGAGCCGCTGGTGGACTACATCTCGCCGACCGGCGGCGGGTACTTCTTCGTCCTGCCGGGCGTGAAGGACGACGTCGACTGGCTCGGCCGGGGGCTGTTCGCCGCCGCCTGACCCCCGCGCGCGCCACGGCCCCCGGAACTCTGGAGGAGTGCCGGGGGCCGTTCGCGCGTCCGCGGCCCGTCAGTCGCCGAGGGTGAAGCCGATGACGGCGCCGCCGCCGTCCCGGTTGACGGCGAACGCGGTGCCGCCGTGCGAGGTGGCGACCTCGTGGACGATGGCCAGGCCGAGTCCCGAACCGGGCAGGCTGCGCGCGGCGGTGGCCCGGTAGAAGCGGTCGAAGACGCGCTCCAGGTCGGCCGGGTCGATGCCGGGACCGCGGTCGCGCACCTCGACCCTGGGACCGCTCACGACGACGTCGATCGGGGCGGCCCCGGCCGGGTCGAACTTGGCCGCGTTGTCGAGCAGGTTGCCCACCGCGCGGGCCAGCGCGTCCGGGCGGGCGGTGACCACGGTGGCGTCGGCGTCCACGGCGATCTCGCGGCCGGTGCGCCGGCGGGCCTGGGCGGCGGCCTCGCGGACCACGTCCGCCAGCACCACGTCGACCGGGTCCTCGTCCGCCTTCTGCTCGGCGGCCAGCGCCACGAGCTCGTCCACCAGCAGGGTCAGCTCCTTGGCCTCCTCGGCCAGGTCGTCCAGCAGCGCGGTGCGCTCGGCGGGCGGCAGGCGGTCCAGGCTGGGGAGCACCGAGAGGTTGGTGCGCAGGCTGGTGAGCGGCGTGCGCAGCTCGTGCCCGGCGTCCTGGACCAGCCGGCGCTGGTTCTCCTTGGCGGTGGCGAGCCGGCCGAGCATCCGGTCGAAGGCCCGGCCGAGCCGGCCGACCTCGTCGCTCCCGGCGGCCGGCACCGGGACGTCCAGCCGGCCGCTGTCGGCGACCAGTTCGGCGACGTCGGTCAGCCGCACCAGGCGTCCGGTGATCCGGCGGGCGAGCAGCCAGCCGGCCGCACCCGCGAGCAGGGCGACGGCGGCCACCACGGCCGCCATCTGACCCCGCAGGGCGTACAGCAGGTCCTCGACGTCGCCGGTCTCCTGCACGACCTGGACGGCACCCCGGCCGCCGCCGAGCGAGACGACGCCGACCCGGTAGGTCGCGTCGCCGACGTGCCGCACGCCGATCACCGTCCGGGCGGGGGCGGTGGCCCGGGCGAGGTCGCCGTCGTCCGGCGCGCCCGGGAGGACGACGTGGGAGCTGCCCGGGAGGACGGCGCCGTTGGCGTCGAGCGCCTGCGCGGTGACCCGGATCGGGCGCAGCAGCTGCTCGCTCAGACCGGTCGGCCCGTTGAAGTCGCCGGGGTACAGCGTCTGCCGGGTGACCTGGTTGCCCACCGACTGGAGCGCGGTGGTGAAGTCGGCCTTCTCGTCGTCGCGGATCAGCGCGGCGGCGGCGTGGTAGCCGAGGGCGCCGATCAGCACCGCCACCAGGACGGCCAGCGCGGCGAACGCCAGCGACATGGTGGTGCGCAGGCCCGGGCGCGGCCGGAGCCGGCGCGGGTCGAAGCGGCGCGGGCGGGTCACGAGGCGCGCAGCGTGTAGCCGACGCCGCGGACGGTGTGGATCAGCGGTGCCAGGCCGGGGCGGTCGAGCTTGCGGCGCAGGTAGCCGATGAACACCGCGAGGTTCTTGGAGCCGGGGCCGAAGTCGTAGCCCCAGATCCGCTCGTAGACGGTGGCCTGGTCGAGCACCGAGCCGGCGTGCCGGGTGAGCAGCTCCAGCAGGTCGAACTCGGTCCTGGACAGCTCCAGCTCCTCGCCCGCGCGCCAGGCCCGCCGGGCGCCCGGTTCGACCCGCAGGTCGGCGACGGCCAGGACGTCCTCGACGGGCTGCTCCGGGGGGTTGCGGCGCAGCAGGGCGCGCAGGCGGGCGAACAGCTCGCCGACGTCGAAGGGCTTGACCAGGTAGTCGTCCGCGCCGGCGTCGAGCCCGGCGATCCGGTCCTGGACCTCGACCCGGGCGGTGAGCATCAGCACGGGCGTGCGGTCGCCCGCGGCGCGCAGCCGGCGGCAGACCTCCAGGCCGTCCGGGGCGGGCATCATCACGTCGAGGACCAGGACGTCCGGGCGCTGCTCGTCGAGGGCGGCCAGCGTCCGGGCGCCGTCCGCGGCGGTGCGCACGCGGTAGCCCTCCAGCTGCAGGGCGCGGGTGAGGGAGTCGCGGATGGCGCGGTCGTCCTCGGCGATCAGCACGGTGTGGGTCATGCGTGGGATTCTCCCTGGCGTGTGCACGGCGGTTCCAGGCGGGGGGCGGGGCCGGCCGGCGGGCTCACCCGTCGGCGTAGCGGTCGGCGAGGGCGCGGGCGGTGGCGGCGAGGCGGGCGCGGAGTTCGGGCGGGGCGAGGACATCTATGTCGGTGCCGAGCGCGAGGAAGGCCGCGTGGGCGTGATCGAGCGACTCGATCGGCAGCACGGCCCGCGTCCGGCCGTCCGGCTCGGGGACGCCGGTGGCCTCGGCGGCGCGCGCGGCGGCGGTGCTCAGGCGGGCGGTGGCGCCGGGGGCGAGCAGGACGAGGGCCTCGCCGCGGTGCAGGCGGGCGTGGAAGTCGGCCTCGTGGCGGCGCCAGTGGGACGCCAGGGAGAAGTCGTCGGGGATGGTGAACTCCTCGTCGGTCTCGGTGAGTTCGAGGATCTGGTCGACCCGGTAGGTGCGCGGCCCCGGCCCGGCGACGACGTACCAGCGGCCGGCCTTGAGGACGAGGCCGTACGGTTCCAGCCGGCGGTCGACGTCCGTCGGCGCCTTCCAGCGGCGGTAGCGCACCCGCAGCACCCGGCCGCGCCACACGGCGTCGGCGACCTGCGCCAGGAACGGCACCTCGTCGTCCTCCGCGTACCAGCCGGGCGCCTCCAGGTGGAAGCGGGTGCGCAGCCGGTCGGCGTCCGCGCGCAGCCCGGGCGGCAGCGCGGCGCGCAGCTTGAGCTGGGCGGCGGCGAGGGCGGGGCCGAGCCCGAGGGCGGCGGCCGGGCCGGGCAGCCCGGCGAGGAACAGCGCCTCGGCCTCGCCCGCGTTGAGCCCGGTGAGGCGGGTGCGGTAGCCGGCCAGCACCTCGTACCCGCCGCCGTGCCCGGCGTCCGCGTACAGCGGCACGCCGGCGGCCTGCAGCGCCTCGACGTCCCGGTAGACGGTGCGCACCGAGACCTCCAGCTCCTCGGCCAGCCGCTGGGCGGTCATCCGGCCGTTGGTCTGGAGGAGGAGCAGGATCGACAGCATGCGGGCGGACTTCACGGGGACCCCTCGGACTTCACTGACACACGATGTCAGGGAACCCGGCTTAGCGTCCAGGCATGGGACTTGAGAACAACACCGGACGAACCGACTTCGACTTCCTCGTGGGCGAATGGGACGTGGCCAACCGCCGCCGCGCCGACTTCCTCGACCCGCGCAGCCCGTGGGAGGAGTTCCCGGGCGTGACGCGGGGCTCGCGGCACTTCGGCGGCAACGCGAACGTCGACGAGATCGACTTCCCGACCGAGGGCTTCTCCGGGCTCACCCTGCGGCTGTACGACCCGGCGCGCGAGGAGTGGTCGCTGTACTGGTCCAGCACCCGCACGGGCACGCTGTTCCCGCCGGTCGCCGGGCGGTGGGCGGACGGGCGCGGCGAGTTCTTCGGGGACGACGAGTACGACGGCACGCCGGTGCGGGCGCGGTTCGTGTGGTCGGGCGTGACGGCGGACTCGGCGCGCTGGGAGCAGGCCTTCTCCACGGACGGCGGCGCGACCTGGGTGACGAACTGGACCATGGAGTTCACCCGGCGCGCGTAGGTCCGGCCGCCCTCGCGCCCCCACCCTTCGTGGGCGTACGGTGGCCACACGGTGGCGCGTCCGGCGCGCCCCGGACGTTCCCTGCACGGCACGTCCTGCCGGAGGCCGCTATGGCAGACCGGATGGCCTTCTTCACCACCCCGCGCGCGGAGCGGGCGCGGCGGGACGCGCACGAGCGGGTGGGGGACTGGCGCGAGGTG
Source organism: Kitasatospora sp. NPDC059747 (assembly GCF_042732955.1). Classification (NCBI taxonomy): domain Bacteria; kingdom Bacillati; phylum Actinomycetota; class Actinomycetes; order Kitasatosporales; family Streptomycetaceae; genus Kitasatospora; species Kitasatospora sp. NPDC059747. The sequence goes on from NZ_JBHWGV010000006.1 coordinate 78,405, forward strand.
TACCGGCCCGGGGCGCTGCTCCCGGTGGTCGGCGGGCAGGCGGGCCGGTGCATGGACTGCGGCCTCCCGTTCTGCCACGACGCGTGCCCGCTCGGGAACATCGTGCCCGAGTGGAACCGGCTGGTGGCCGACGGCGACTGGCGGGCGGCGGCCTCCCGGCTGCTCGCCACCAACAACTTCCCCGAGTTCACCGGCCGGCTCTGCCCGGCGCCCTGCGAGAGCGCGTGCGTGCTCGCGATCGACGGCGCCGCCGTGACCATCAAGAACGTCGAGCTGGCGATCGCCGACCGCGCGTGGGAGAGCGGCTGGGACCGGCCCCGCCCGCCGGACGTACCGAGCGGGCGGCGGGTGGCCGTGGTCGGCTCGGGCCCGGCCGGGCTGGCGGCGGCCCAGCAGCTCACCCGCGCCGGGCACGCCACGACGGTGTACGAGCGGGCCGACCGCCCCGGCGGGCTGCTGCGCTACGGCATCCCGCCGTTCCGGCTGGAGAAGCACCGGCTCGACCGGCGGCTCGACCAGATGCGGGAAGAAGGCACCGGCTTCCGGTGCGGCGTGCGCGTCGGCCGGGACGTCGCGGCGGGGGAGCTGCGGGCCGGGTGCGACGCGCTGGTGGTCGCGGTGGGCGCCACGGCCTGCCGCGAACTTCCGCTGCCGGGCCGCGACCTGCCCGGCGTGCACCAGGCGATCGCCTACCTGACCTGGGCGAACCGGGTGGACGAGGGCGACCGCCCGGACTCGCCGCTGTCCGCCGAGGGCCGGCACGTCGTGATCGTCGGCGGCGGGGACACCGCCGCGGACTGCCTCGGCACGGCGCTGCGCCAGGGCGCAGCGTCCGTCACCCAGCTCGACATCAACCCGCGCCCGCCGGAGCGCCGGGCGGCGGGGCAGCCGTGGCCGGTGCACCCGAAGGTCTACCGGGAGACGACCTCGCACGAGGAGGCGGGCGCGGCGGCGGCCGGGCCACGGGTGTTCGCGGCGGTGGCCGTCGGCTTCGAGGCGGGCCCGGACGGGCGGCTCGCGGCCGTGCGCTTCGCCGAGGCGCAGCCGCCGGACCGCGGGCCGCGGCCGGGCACCGAGCGGAGCCTGCCGGCCGGGCTGGCGCTGCTCGCGCTGGGCTTCGCCGGGCCCGAGCCGGACCAGGAGCTGATCCCCCAACTCGGGCTCGCCACCGGCCCGGACGGCGCGCTGACCCGGGACGACGGCTTCGCGACGGGCGCGGACGGCGTGTTCGTCGCGGGCGACGCGGGGCGCGGGCAGTCGCTGATCGTGTGGGCGGTCGCCGAGGGGCGGGCGGCGGCCGCGGCGGTGGACCGCTACCTGCGGGGCGTCACCGAGCTCCCTGCTCCGATCCGGGCGTCGGCGCGGGCGTTGACGCTGTGAGGGGGCAGTGGTCCTGCCCCCTCACCCGGGCCGTCAGCTCAGGCCGAGGACCGACAGGGCGGTGGTCCAGTCGGTGACGATCGCCTGCTGGGCGGGGACGAGGTCCACCTGGTGGTTGCAGACGGCGCGGTAGAGCTTGTACTCGACGCTGTCCTTGTCCGTCGAGGTCGACCCGTTGCTGCCGGTGGCGTAGTGCGGCTGCGGCCACAGGTTGTTCGGGTCGGTCGGGTGGCCGCCGAGGGAGAGGGGGATGAAGTGGTCCTCCTCGTAGTCGGACGTGTTGGTGTCGCTGTAGCCGTACGCCGCGATCTGCTGGATCTTCAGCTTGGTGGTGTAGCTGGACGGCGGGCGGATGGACGTGCTGTAGCCCGGCACGCAGATGGTGTCGTCGATGGTGGCCTGGGTGACGTCCGGGTTGGTGGCGCCGGGGGTGCAGGCCGGGTCGGGCAGCGGGAGGTAGGCCTGCGAGCAGGTCTGGTCGAGCGGCGCTGCGGCGCGGTGCTGGGTGGGGGCGGCGGCGTGCGCGGTGCCGCCGGCTGCGAGCGCGCCGACGGTGAGGACGACGGCGGCCACGGCGGGGGCGAGGCGCTGGGAACGAAGCATGTGGGGAGCTTCCTGTGGCGGCCCGGCTTCCTTCGCCGGGCGGTGTGTCCATGCCACCACCATGGGATCTATGCGGGTAGACCGTGAATGGTGAACTGTTGACAAAGTGTCAGTCAACAGAGTCGTGGAAACTATTCGCTTGACGTGAACAGAACGGGCCTGCTGCGCGGTTGATCGCGCGGCAGGCCCGGTGGGGTGGCGGTGGCGGTCCGTCAGAACCGGTGGGGTGGCGGAGGCGGCCCGTCAGAACCGGTACCTGTGGACGAACACATCGGGGAGCTTGTTGGAGTCGTCCGGCACGAGGGTGCCGTCCTCCGACGTGAACAGCACCGTGGTGCCGAACGCGTCGACGAACGGGGCGCTCGACCCGCCGGTGCTCTGCGAGCCGTCGGTGGCCACGCTGACCCGCTCGGTGCGGTTGCTCCACAGGTCGAACCGGAAGACGTCGGAGGCGTTGTTGGTGTCCCCGGGCACGAGGTCGTCGGCCGTCGAGCTGAAGTAGACCCAGCGGTCGTCCGCCGTCATCCGGCCCTCCCACGCGTCGGAGCGGACCGTGGTGCCCGGGAGGGCGACGGTGGCGGAGCGCTCGGTGCCCTGCTCCAGGTCGCGGACGAACACCTCGAAGTGACGGTCCCACGGGCCGGTGCCGTGGAAGACGGGGGCGGAGAAGACCGCGAACCGGCCGTCGGGGCTGAGGCTCGGGTTCTCCACGCCGCGCGAGCCGCCCTTGCCGTCCGGGCTGGCGAGGCGGGTCTCCTCGTCGTCGAGGTCGCGGACGTAGAACGGGTAGCTGCGGGGCTTGAGGATCCTGGGGCTGCTGCCCGTGCTGGTGCTGGTGCCGGTGCTGCTGGTGCTGCTGCCGGGCGCGAGGTCGTCGGCGGTGGTCCGGTCGCCGAAGGCGTCCTCGGGGAGGGTGCCGGGCTTGTCCTGGGCGATGAGGTTGGTCGCCTTGGAGATGAAGCCGACGGTGCGGCCGTCCGCGCTGATCACCGGCGAGGCGGAGGAGCCGTTGGCCGCGGTGCCGTCCGCGCCGATGCTGACCAGGCGGGTCTTCCCGGTCCGACGGTCGGTGACGTAGATGGTGCCGCCGTGCGGGGTGACGCCGGAGGGGGCGAGGTCGGTGCGGTCGGACTGGAAGGCGACGTACCGGCCGTCCCAGCTGATCGACGGGGTGCCGGCGGAGTGGCCGGTCTGGGGCTTCGCCGGATCGGTGGCGGCGACCGGCTCGGTCCTCCCGGTCAGGCGGTCGTGGACGTAGACGTCCGGGGTGGCGCGGCCGGCGCCGGAGCCGAGGTTCGTCGCGGAGGACGTGAACGCCACGAAGCGGCCGTTGCCGCTGATGGTGGCCTCGTAGGAGTCGAGGTCGGCGTCGGCCCCGGCGGTGCTGACGTCCTCCCGTTCGACCTTGCCCGTCCACAGGTCGCGGACGAAGACCTTGGTCCGGCCGTTGCCGCTGCCGGGCAGGAGGTTGGAGGCGCTGGAGGTGAAGACGGCGAAGCGGCCGTCCGCGCTCAGGCCCTGCGCGTTCGAGGCGCCGTCGGGCTGCGAGCCCGGGGTGCCGACCGTCACCCGCTCGGTGGCGCCGGTGGGCGCGTCGGCGTGCGCGGGCGCGGCCGCCGCGCAGGCCAGCGCCGCCGCGGCCAGTGTGCAGGCGGCGCGCAGGACGTGGCGCGTCGGGCGTGCTCGGTTCATCGTGGTCCCTCCCCTGGGATCGGCGGGCCGCGCTCGACTCCCCGGCGGCCGGCCCGGAGTGAGCCAAGCGCCTGATGGGGAAGGGGTCAACGGTTGTGCGGCCGGGGCGGCGTATTCACGTCAATCGTTCTCGCACTGCCTGCCGAGTACAGCCTGCCGAGTACTGCCTGCCGAGTGCCGGCGACCGGACGCGGCGTCTCCGCCCCGGCGCGGCCCGGTGGCGTCACCGCGCCGCCTCTTCGGCCTGCGCGGCCGCGCGGACGGCCCGGACGTGCGGGTCGGTGCGGCGGTCGTAGCGCCACAGGGCGGGCAGGGCGGCGGAGAGGGCGGCGGCGCTGGTCAGGCAGAGGAGCCCGCCGGTGCGCAGTGCCGCGCGGATGCCCTGCCGGGCGGCGAGTCCACCGGCGCGCAGGTCGCCGAGGGCCGGTCCCGCGGAGCCGATGAGCATCTCCAGCCCGGCCGTGCGGCCCCGGAGTTCGTCCGGAATGGACTGGTTCCAGATGGCGCTGCGGAAGGTGTCGCCGGTCCAGTTCGCGGCGCCCGCGACGACGAGGCACGCGAGGACGGCCCACAGGTGCGGCACGGCTGCGGCGCCGGCCATCGCGAGGCCCACCGCCGCGGCGGAGAGGAGCACGAAGCGGCCGTGCCGGTGCACGCGGTTCGTCCAGCCGCTGGTGGTGGCGGCGACCAGGCTGCCCGCCGCCGAGGCGGCGTAGAGCAGGCCGAGGGCCCATACGGCGTCCAACTCCCGTGCGAGGAAGGGGAAGAGTGCGGTGGGAAGGGCGAAGACGGTGGCCGCGAGGTCGGCCAGGTAGGTGCCCAGCAGATCGGGCCTGCGGGCCGCGTACCGGGCGCCCTCGGTGAACTCGCGCCACTGCGGGGCCTCGGCGTCCCGCTCGGACGGCACCGGGCGGACGGCGGCGAGCAGCGCGATCGAGACCAGGAAGGTGGCGACGTCGACCAGGTACGCCACCGGGACGCCCGCCGTCGCGATCACCAGGCCGGCGGCGGCCGGGCCGGCCAGTCCGGCGACGCTCCAGCGCAGTGACAGCAGCGCACCGGCCGCGACCAGCTGATCGTGCGGGACGAGGCGCGGGATCATCGCCTCCAGCGAGGGCTGCTGGAGCCCCTGGAGCGCCGCCGCGAGCCCGGCCGCCGCGTACAGCGGCCACAGCGCGGGCGTGCCGAGCAGCGCGTTGGCGAGGAGGAGCGCGCTGAGGACGGCGAGTGCGATCTCGGTGACGAGGGCGACGGTGCGGCGGTCGGCGCGGTCCGCGAGCACGCCGCCGTACAGGCCGAACACGATCGTCGGCACGAGTTCGACCGCGCCGACCGCGCCGACGGCGAGCGGCGAGCCGGTGAGGTCGGCGATCTGGAGCGGGATCGCCGTCATGGTGAAGACCGAGCCGAGCAGGGTGACCGTGCCGGAGGTCCAGGTCAGGCGGAAGTCCCGGGAGGAGCGCCAGGGCGCCGTGTCGAGCCAGGGCGGGGTGGGCATGGGTGTGGTCCTCGATGCTGTCCTTATCACTGATAAATTCCGGCGCCGACCTTATCGGCGATAAAGTTGGTGGGCAAGCGAATAAGGCGGGCGAACGACGCGGAACGGGTTCGGAGGGCGGTCGGCATGGCGCTGCAACGTGACGAGGTGGTGCGCACCGCGCTGCGACTGCTCGACGAGGTCGGCATCGACGGGCTCACCACCCGCCGCCTGGCGCGCGAACTCGGCGTCCAGTCACCGGCGTTGTACTGGCACTTCAAGAACAAGCGGGAACTGCTCGACCTCATGGCCGAGGCCATGCTCGCCGAGGCCCTGCCGCCCGACCGCACCCCCGACCCGCAGCACTGGCCGGACTGGATCGCCGCCGACGCCCGCGCGAAGCGCCGTGCGCTGCTCGCCTATCGCGACGGTGCGCGCGTGCACGCCGGCACCCTGCCCAGCGAGGATGAACTCCCGGCAGTCGAGGCCCAGGTGAGCGCCCTCTGCCGGGCCGGGCTGCGGCCGCGCACGGCCCTGCGGCTGCTGCTCGCCGTCGACCGGTACATCATGGGCTGGGTCACCGAGGAGCAGGCCTGGCGGCAGGACGCCGAGGACCGCGACACGCCGCTCTACGACGACGACGCCCTTCGCGACCTGCCGCTGCTGCGCGAGGCCGCCGACGTGCTGCGGATGGCCGACCACGACGCCGACTTCGAGTACGGGCTGCGGGTCATGATCGAGGGGTTCCGTGCGGAGATCGCACGGGAGGCCGGGGAGTCCGGCGAGGTCGGGGAGGCCGGGGAGTCCGGCGAGGTCAGGGAGGTCGGGGAGGTCGGGGAGGTCGGGGAGTCCGCTTGAGGAGAGGGGGCGGATTCCGGGTGCCGGGAGATCCACTAGCGTGAGCGCCATGCGAACCCTCGATGCCTGCAGCACCGCGCTCGTCCTCGTCGACCTGATGGACCGGATCGTCGCCAACCCGCTCGTCCCGCGCCCCGGCACGGAGGTCCTCGCGGCCTCGCTGGAGCTGGCCGGGGTCTTCCGCGAGGCCGGTGCCCCCGTCGTCGCCGTGCGCGTCGAGCGGCCGAACGTCGCCGAGCAGCCGCCGGGCAGCGACCTGGTCGCGGAGGTCGCGGCGGTGGCCGACGAGGTCGTGGTCAAGCGCACGATCGGCGCTTTCCACGCGACCGGGCTGGACGAGTTGCTGCGGGCGCGGGGCGTCAGGACCGTCGTGCTGGCCGGCATCGCGACCAACCTCGGCGTCGAGTCGACGGCCCGCGCGGCCGTCGACCTCGGCTACGAGGTCGTGTTCGTCGAGGACGCGATGACCGCGCTCACGGAGGAGGAGCACCGCGCGCCGGTGGCGCACTCCTTCCCGCGGCTCGGGGCGGTCGCCGGGAAGGCCGAGCTGACGTTCGGCTGAGGACCCCTCAGGCGCGCTTGAGGGCTTCGCGGAGCCGGCCGTCGCAGTCCGCGAGCAGACGGGCGGCGGTCGGCGCGTCGACGTCCGCGAGCAGGACGAGGACCGCGTCCTTGGCCCGGCCGTCGGTCGCCGCCAGGGCGCGGCGCACCTCCGCGTCGGCGGCGCCGGTGGCCTCGGTGACGATCCGGCGGGCGCGGTCACGCAGCTTGGCGTTGGTGGCGCGGACGTCGACCATCAGATTTCCGTAGGTACGGCCCAGGCGGACCATGACGGCCGTCGAGACGAGGTTGAGCACGAGCTTCTGCGCCGTGCCCGCCTTGAGCCTGGTCGAGCCGGCCAGGACCTCCGGGCCGGTGACCACCTCGATCGGCAGCTCGGCGGCCGCGACGAGCGCCGAGCCGAGGTTGCCCGCCAGCCCGGCGGTGAGCGCACCGGCGGCGCGGGCGCACCGGACGGCGGCCACCGCGTAGGGCGTCCGGCCGGAGGCGGAGACGCCGATCACGGTGTCGTCCGGGGTGAGTGCCAGGGCGGCCAGGTCCGCCGCGGCGAGGTCGGCGCGATCCTCGGCGCCCTCGGCCGCCGACGTGACGGCCGCCGGACCGCCGGCGATCAGCCCGACGACCCGGCCGGGGTCGGTGCCGAAGGTCGGCGGACACTCGGCGGCGTCCAGCACCCCGAGCCGCCCGGCCGTCCCGGCGCCCGCGTAGATCAGGCGCCCGCCCCGCCGCATCCGCTCGGCGGCCCCGTCCACGACGGCGGCGATGCGCTCCAGCTGCCCGGCGACGGCCGCGGGGACGGTCCGGTCCTCGGCGTTCATGAGGTGCAGGAGGTCGAGCGTCGGGAGCCCGTCGATCTCCGCCCAGTCGGGGCGGACGGTCTCGGTGGTCGCTTCGGCCATTGCTTCAGCGGTTGCTTCGGCGGTCGTTCCGGCGGTCGTTTCGGTGATCGTTTCGGTGATCGGGAGTGCGGGCTGGTTCATGCCGCTCAGCCTCCCCGGGGGTGACGGCCGCCAACCCGGGCAGACGCCGATGGCCGAGCGGCCGGTGTACGGGTGTGCGATGGCGGCGCCTACACCGAGGTGGGGCGCCGCCATCGGGACGCCGGGGCGGCTCAGCCCGCCGGAGTGTTCCGGCTGGGCCCGGGGGCGGCTGCGGAGCCTCGACGTTGCGGTGATCTACGGGTCCGGTCCGGGGCAGTCGCCTGGCGTCCGGTCACCGCGGGGTGCTCTGCAGGGCGCCGTGGAGGAAGAGGTCGACGAGCTCGGCGGTGGTGAGCGGGTCGGGGGCGCCGGGGCGGCCGGAGGACATGATCATCAACTGGAAGGCGTCGGCGAGGCGTTCCGGGCTGAGCCGCAGCGCGTCGCGGTCGGGCTCGAACAGGGCGGCGAGGGCGGCGCGCGGCCGGGCCAGTCCGGCTTCGCGGTCGGGCAGCTTGCCGTCCGGGCCGGGCCCGGGCCGCTCCAGCCGGCCGCCCGCCATGAGGGCTCCGGCCACGGCTCCGATGCGGGTCAGGTGTCCGCGCACGACGTCGGCGGCCTCGGCCAGCCGGTCGGCGAGGGGCTGGTCCAGGGGGATCGCGGCGAGGTGGGTGATCGTGTCGTCGGGGTTGAGGACCTCGGCCATGCACGCGGCGAGGAGGGCGTCCTTGTCGTCGAAGACGCGGAAGATCGTGCCCTCGCCGATGCCGGCGGCCCGGGCGATCTTGGCCGTCGTCACGGACGCGCCGTACTCGACGACGAGGGGGAGCGCGGCGGCGACGATCATCGCGCGCCGCTGCTCCGGGTCCATCGCGGGTGCCCGGCGTCGGGCGGGCTGGGTGCCAGGTGTCTCGGTCATGGCTCCATGATGCGGAGTGAGTACTCACTCAGTCAATGGGTTATCGGCCGTCAGTTTTGGAACTCGCCGTCAGTGGACAGGAATTCGGCGATGCGGGCGATCGTCCGGTGGTTGTCGTCGAACAGGTGCGCCTGCATGCCCAGGGTCAGGGCGGTTTCGACGTTCGGCGCGTGGTCGTCGACGAAGAGGCAGTCGGCGGCGCGGACGCCGAGGATCGTGCAAGCCTTCTCGAAGGCCTGCGGGTCGGGCTTCTCCACACCGATCTCGTGTGAGTAGACGATGTGCCCGGCGTCCTCGACGAGCTCGTCGAAGCCGTAGCGGCTCACCTCGCGCTCGCGGGCGCCGACGAAGCTGTTGCTCAGGATCCCGAGCCGGGTCCGGTGCCGCAGGTCGCGTACGTGGGCGATGAGTTCGACGTTCGGCGTCCCGAGGTACTCCGTCCAGAAGTCGGCCATGAACGCCGTCGCCCGGGGAGGGTCGAGGCGCAGTCGGGCGGCCACCTGTCGGCGCACCTCCGCCTCGTCGACGGCGCCGATCGAGCCGGCGTGCCAGACGTCCTCCAGGCGCTGGTCGACGGTGCCCGGCGGCAAGCCCAACTTCCGTTCCCAGTAAGGAATCCAGCCGGTTCGCGGCGTGTGCTCCAGCACGCCGCCGATGTCGAGGATGATGCAGCGTTCGTCCATGACCCACTGTCGGCGGGCGGGGACCGGCCGGGTCAAGCGGTTCGCGCGCTCTGTGACAGGGGCGTGACAGGGGCGGCCGGCGGGGTCGCGGGCCGGGTGCTGCTACCGGGCGGGTGAGACGACCGGGATGCCTTCGGGGTGTCCGGCGAGGAGTGCGGCGAGGTGGTCGGCGCAGCGGAGGGCGGCCTCGGCCATGGCCGTTCGGGTCATGCCCGCGACGTGCGGGGTGAGCAGGGCGTTGGGCAGGCCGAATAGCGGCGAGGCGAAGGCGGCGTGCTCGTGGGCGAAGGTGTCCACGGCGGCGGCCGCGAGGGGGTGGGTGGGGTCGCGCAGGGCGTCGGCGAGCGCCGCTTCGTCGACGATGCCGCCGCGCGCGGTGTTGAGGAGCATCGATCCCGGCCGGAGCAGGGCGAGTTCGCGTCGGCCGATCAATTGGTGCGTCTGCGGGGTGAGTGGGAGGTGCAGGGACACGACGTCGCTGGTGGCGAGGAGGGTGTCGAGAGACGGGACGTGCCGTATCGGTGGCGCGGTCGGACGGCGCGCGTGTGCCTGGACGGTCATGCCGAGGGCGGACGCGCGTGTCGCGAGTGCCGTGCCGATCAGGCCCGGTCCCACGATGCCGAGGGTGAGTTCGGAGAGTTCGCGCGGCGGGGTCGCGGGTGCGCCCCAGGCGCCTCGGTGTGACCTCTCGTTGTGGGCGGACAGGTCCCTTGTGAGAGTGAGCAGTTGGGCGAGGGCGAACTCGGCGACGGCGTTCGCGTTGGAGCCCGGGGTGTGGGTGACGGTGATGCCGTACCGGGCCGCGGCGGCCAGGTCCACGTGGTCGGTGCCGGCTCCGGCACGGCCGATCACCCGCAGCGGGCGGTGTCGTTCGGGGGCCGTCGCCGCGGCGAGGAAGGCGGCGCGCAGGGGCACGCCCGCGCGGGACTTGAGCGCGTCGAAGCCCGGTCCGCGGCTGAACTCGGCCATCAGGGCCGCCTCGTCGAAGGGGTCGAGGTCGGTGAACTCGACGAGCTCCGACCAGGCGGACCGGGCACCCGCCCGGTTCTCGACGCGCCGGAGGTTGAGCGTGACGGCCAGGCGGTGGCCGGTCAGGCGCTCCAGTTCGCGGTCGAGGAGCGGACCGGGGGCGGCGTCGAGCAGGAGGACTCGCGGGTGATCCATGGTGAAGGTGCGTGCCGTTCGGTCGGGTTGTCCGTCGGGACGGTCATCGGGCCCTCCGCCGGGCCGTCCGTCGGGCCGTCCGTCGGGCCCTCCGCCGGGCCGTCCGTCGGGCCCTCCGCCGGGCCGTCCGTCGGGCCCTCCGCCGGGACGGTCGGCCGGCGGCGCGTCAGGCCATCCAGAAGAAGACGGCCGTCATCCGGCGGCCCGCCAGCTCGGTGCCGTAGTAGGTGGTGGCGCTGTGGATGAGGTTGGCGTGGTAGAGGAGCAGCTGGTTGTAGCGGTTCGGGACGCGGACGTCCTCGGTGAAGTGGTCGGCGGGCACGTGGCGGGTGCCGAGCGCCTCCACGAGGTTGTTGTGCGGCGCGTTGACGAGGTTGCCGCCGAGCCGGCCGCCGGGGAACTGCTGGCGGTAGAAGCTGGTGCCGGCGTCCTTGGGGGCGCCGGGGCTCAGGTAGAGCACGGCGGCGTAGCGGCAGAGCGCCCGGGAGTCGGTGTGCGGACGGGACTCCGACTCGCCGGCGCCGACGACCTGGACGCAGTTGTGGTTGAGCGTGCCGCCGCCCGGTGTGCTCTGGACCCAGAGCCGGGAGGCGCCGGTGGCCTTGCGGACCTGGGCCTCGACGCGGGCGAGCTCGCCGGGCTCCAGGCCGGGCATGGTGCGCAGGCCGGGCCAGGTCTCCGGGCGGTGCGGGTAGCCCTCGGTCCAGTCGCCGCGGGCCAGGACGCGCTCGCGGACGGCGTCCGGATCGGGCAGGACGTTGTCCAGGACCCAGTAGTCCCGGCCGCGGGTGGGCTTGCGGTAGGGGAGGACCGGCAGGGCCGTCGGCCTGATGGGCTGTGGGGGCATGGGCATGGGCCGACGATAGGGGCGGCGGGCGTCAACTTTCTGCCGTGAACAGGTCAACCTTTCGTCAAGTGGCGATCGGGGTGCGGGTGTTCGGTTCGGTGCCGGGTGTGCATTCGTTCGTGGTCGGGCGGCGGTCCGGCGGGTGGTCGTGCCCCGCCCGGTTCGTGATCATTCCTCGATTGCCTTGACCACCTCGGTTTCCTTGGCTTCGTCGGTCGCCCCGGCTTCGTCGGCCCGGACGGCGAAGTCGCCGAGCGCGCCCTTCAGGCGGTCGAAGGCGCGGGCGGCGGACGGGCGGACGGCCGCCGCGATGGCCTCGTGGCCCTCCCCGGCCAGGGTGCGGCGGAACACCTCGGCGGAGACGGCCCGGGGGACGGCCGCCAGCAGGCCGGCGGCGACCCGGCTCTCGAAGTCGCCGGCCGGCACGTGGGCGGCATCGGCCAGGGCGGTGGCGAGCGCCGTCTCGCCCTGCTCGTGCAGCTCGCGCAGCCGGGCGGTCAGCGCGGGGCTCTCGGTGATGGTGCGGGCGAACGCCTCGCCGGAGAAGCCGAGCGCGGCGTCGCACCGGTCGATCTCGGCCAGGCAGGCGCGGCGCAGCGCGGCGAGGGCGGACTCGCCGGGGGCGCGGTCGGCGACCGCTCGGGCGTACCTGGCGACCATCTCCTCGTGCAGGTCGAGGAAGAGGTCCTCCTTGCGCGGGAAGTGGTTGGTGACGGTCATCTTGGCGACGCCGGCGGCCGTCGCGACCTCGGCGATGGTGGTCCGCTCGAAGCCCCGGTCGATGAAGAGCCTGGTCGCGGCGTGCGAGATCGCCTCGCGGGTTCGGCGCTTGTTGAGCTCGCGCAGGTTCGGGGTGCTATCGGTCATGGCGGGAGCCTAGCGCAGTTCGCTGGGTCGAGCACAGAAATTATGCTTGACCCAATCACTGGGTTCGACCTAAGTTCTTCCTCGGCGGCCGGACAGGCCGTCGGAGGAGTCCTCGGCCGCACGGGCGTGGACACGACGTCGAACCTCGGGGAGGGGCCATGACCGCGAAGGTCACCACGGTGAAGAGGGAACCGGCGGAGGGGACGGCCGGGCGGGCGCCGGTCCGCGCCGGGCGGGAGCCGCTGCCGCCGGGCCTGATGAAGATGGGTGCGGTGCTGGCGCTCGGTCCGGTGCTCGCACTGCTGGACACCACGATCGTCAACGTGGGCATCGACTCCGTCGCCCGCGACCTGCACGGCTCGATGGCGGCGGTCCAGTGGGTGTCCACCGGGTACCTGCTGGCGATAGCCCTGGTCACGCCGCTGTCCGGCTGGGCCGCCGGGCGGTTCGGCGCCCGGCGCGCGTGGCTCGCGGCGGTGGTGCTGTTCGTCCTCGGCTCCGCGCTGTGCGGGCTGTCGTGGTCGACGGGCAGCCTGATCGGCTTCCGGATCCTCCAAGGGGTCGGCGGGGGGATGATCCAGCCACTCGGGCAGACGCTCATGGTGCAGGCGGCCGGTCCGTCCAGGATCGGGCGGGTCATGGGCACGCTGCTGCTCCCGATCAGTCTCGCGCCGGTCCTCGGTCCGATCCTCGGCGGTGTGCTGCTGGATCACCTGAGCTGGCGCTGGATGTTCCTGCTGAACGTCCCGGTCGGGCTGGTCACCGTGCTGCTGGCGCTCCGCTGGCTCCCGTCGGAGGGCGGTCCCGCGCAGGCCCGTCCCCGGCTGGACGGCCTCGGCCTGGCACTGCTCTCCCCGGGCCTGACGGGCCTGGTCTACGGGCTGTCGGTGATCGCTGACGGCGGCTGGGCCGGCCCGGCGGCGGCCGCGGCGGGGGCCCTGCTCCTCCTCGCGTACGGGTGGCACGCGCTGCGCCCGTCCGCCGGCGGGGGCCGGGCGCCGCTGATCGACCTGCGGCTCTTCGCGCGGCGCGGCTTCGCGGTCGCGACGGCGAACTCCTTCCTCCAGGGCGCGGCGCTCTACAGCTCGATGTTCCTGGTGCCGCTCTACTACCAGCAGGTGGAGCACGCCGGTGCGGTGGAGGCCGGGCTGCTCCTGGCGCCGCAGGCCCTCGGCACGGCGGTCACCTCGCTACTGGCGGGGCGGATCGCGGACCGGCTCGCACCGCGTCCGCTGATCCTGCTCGGCATCGCCTGCTCGCTGCTCGGCACACTCGCCTTCACCCGGCTCGGTGCGGGCGGCGGTCCGGCGGACTGGCTGCTGGCGGCCTCCCTGACGCTGCGTGGCGTCGGCATGGGGATCATCCTCATACCGGGGATGGCGGCGGTCTACTCCAGCGTGGAGAAGGCCCAGGTGCCGGCCGCCGCGAGCGCGGTCAACGTGCTCAACCGGCTCGGCGGCGCCCTCGGCACCGCGGTGCTGACGCTGGTCCTGCAGCAGGCCCGGAGCGGGCACCCGGGCCACCCGGCCGCGGCCTTCGGCGACACCTTCTGGTGGGTGCTGGCCCTCTCCGCCCTCTCGATAGCCCCCGCCCTGCTCCTACCCGGGCACCCGCAAGCAGGTCTGACGGCGCGACAGGGGAGCCGTCTCATCCGGGAACCGCGCAGCGGTCCCGTTCGCTCACCTCAATGATCAACTTCCAAGGAGTACTCATGTTCACCAAGCACCCCGGCGGACTCCGCCTGCTCACCGTTCACGCGCACCCCGACGACGAGTCCAGCAAGGGCGCGGCCACGCTCGCCCGGTACGCGGCCGAGGGCGTCGACGTCCTGGTGGCCACCTGCACCGGCGGCGAACGCGGCTCCGTCCTCAACCCGGCGCTGGACCGCCCGGAGGTGCGGGCCGACCTCCCGCGGATCCGACGCCAGGAGATGGCCGCCGCCCGCGAGATCCTGGGCGTGCGCCAGCAGTTCCTCGGCTTCACCGACTCCGGGATGCCCGGGCCCGGGGAGGACCTGCCCGAGGACTGCTTCGCGGCCCAGGAGTTGGAGGTGGCCGCGGCCCCGCTGGTCGCCCTGATCCGGGAGTTCCGTCCGCACGTCGTCATCACGTACGACGAGACCGGCGGGTACCCGCACCCGGACCACGTGATGACGCACCGGGTTTCGGTCGAGGCCTTCGAGGCCGCCGCCGATCCGGACCGCTATCCGGCGGCGGGGGAGCCGTGGCAGGCGGCGAAGCTCTACTACCACCTGGCGCTCTCCCGGGCCTGGTTCCAGACCATGCACGACGCGATGACGGAACGGGGCGTCCCGTCGGCCATGGGCGAGTTGCTCGCCGGCTGGCCGGACATCCCGCCCGCCCTCGCGACCACCACGCGGATAGCGTGCGCCGAGCAGTTCGTGGTCAGGGACGCCGCGATGCTCGCGCACGCCACCCAGGTCGAGCCCGGGGTGGCCTTCATGGCCCACCCCCGGGACATCGAGCGCGAGGTCTGGCCGACGGAGGACTACCACCTCGCCCGGTCCTGCGTCCCGGCCGTGGCCGAACCGCCGGAGACCGACCTGTTCGAGGGACTGCGATCGTGAGAGGAGGCGCGGCGGATGCGCCGTTCAGCACTGACCGTCCGCGAGGACGTAGTAGCCGGGTCCGGTCTGCCGCAGGGTGTGTGTGACGAAGGTGTTCCAGAGGCCCATGTCCTGCCCCGAGCCGAGCGCGTAGGTGAGGCCGCCGCTCTGGGTGGCCCGGCCGGCCTGCACCTGGGCGTAGTTGCTGTCGGTGAAGCACTGCGGTGCGCTGCCGCTGGTACTCGCCGTCACCGCCGCCGACCTGGCGCCCAGGGTCCCCGAGGCGTCCACCGCCGCCACGGTGTAGGTGTACGAGGTGCCGGGGGCCAGCCCGGTGTCGGTGAAGGAGGTGCCGGTCGCGGTGCCGGCCGGCGAGCCGTCGCGGAGCACCTGGTAGGACACCGCGCCGCTGACGGCCTGCCAGGAGAGGCCGATCGAGTCCGGCCCGGCGGCGGACGCGGTCAGCCCGGTCGGGGCCGGCAGACCGGGGGTGGTGGGCCCGCCACCACCGGACAGGCCCCAGAACTGCGCGGTGTAGTAGGAGGAGCAGATGGTGCCGAGGAAGTAACTGCCGGTCGCGCCGCACTGATCGGCGCCGGAGCCCGGGTCGACGGCGAGGCCGTGGCCCATCCCGGCGACGGAGTACACCGCCACGGCGGGCCGGCCGCTCGGGTCGGCGTACAGCTCCTCGGTGGTGCCGCCCGGCAGGGCGCGGCTCGACGTCGGGCGCTGGGGGAGGCCCCAGACGTCGGTCCACTGGTCGCGCAGTTCGGTGGCGTTCACCGGCCGGACGACGGTGTCCGAGGTGCCCTGCCAGACCGCGACCCGCGGCCACGGCCCGGTGTACCCCGGGTCCGCGGACCGGACCTTGTCGCCCCACTGGGCGGGGGTGAGGCCCTGGTCGCTGTTCTGGCAGGCGGAGGCGGCGCCCTGGGTGGTGGCGCAGTGCGCGGGCAGGCCGGAGTCGATCGCACCGCCGGCGAACACGTCCGGGTAGTCGGCCAGCAGGTCGGCCGCCAGGCCGCCGCCGGCCGAGAGCCCGGTGACGTACACCCGGTGGCCGTCCGAGCCGTACAGCGCCTCGGCCTTGGCGACCATCTGGGCCACCGAAGCGGCCTCTCCGGTGCCCCGCGCGTCCTTGGCCGCGTCGAACCAGCTGAAGCACGACAGGCTGTTGTTGGCGCCGTTCGTCTGGGGGAGCACCACGGCGAAGCCGTACAGGTCGGCGAACTTGGTCCAGCCGGAGTGCTGGTAGTAGTCGGAGGCGGTCTGGAGGCAGCCGTGCAGCGCGACCACCAGCGGCGCGCCGGCGGGCAGTCCGGCGGGGGTGTAGGCGTACATCGCGAGGTTGCCGGGGTTGCTGCCGAAACCGGTGACCTGCTGGAACGTGCCGGCCGCGGAATCGGCCGGGGAGTCGGCGGGGGAGACGGTCGCGGCGGCTGCGGCGGTGGGGGAGGCAGTAGCGGCCCCGGCGGCCAGTGTCCCGGTGAGCGTGCCGGCGGTCAGCACGGCGGCGGCGGAGGTACGGGCGAGCGCGGCGAGGACGGACATCGGAGGCTCCTGGGTGGGGGAGGAGTCGACGTGGATGCCGTGCAGCGTGTCGGCTCCCGCGCACCGTGGCCATGTGGCGCGCGACCGCCGTCCAGCGGCCCGGCATGGCGTGCACCACCACCCCGAAGCCGACCGTCTCGGCGCCGACTTCCCGGTGCCGGGCGACACTTGAGGGAAGGGCGGGAACAAGGCAGGTTGATCCCATGACGAATCAAGAGGTTGCTACCGACGAGCCGAATCCGCTGGTCACCGGGGAACTGCGGACCCGCACCCACACGTGGACGGCCGGTCCGCCACTGACCGACTACGCGCACCTGACCGGTGAGGAGATCCTCCAGGAGATCATCGCCGGGCGGATCCAGCCCTCCATCTGCAGCACGCTGGGCTTCCACCTCACCGCGGCCAAGCCGGGGTTCGCGGTGTTCGAGGGCGAGCCCGGTGACCACCTGTACAACCCGATGAACACCGTCCACGGGGGCTTCCTCGCCACCCTGCTCGACTCGGCCCTCGGCTGCGCCGTCCTGAGCCGCCTGCCCGCCGGACTCGGTTACACGACCACCCAGTTGAACGTCCACATGGTGCGCCCGGTGTTCGCCGACACCGGCCTGCTGCGCTGCGAGGGCGAGGTGGTGCACCTCGGCCGGACGATCGCCACCGCCGAGGCCAGGGTGGTCGGTGCCGAGACCGGCAAGCTGTACGCACACGCCACCACCACGTGCGCGATCCTGGGCCCGCGCTCGACGGACTGAGCCGAAGGGCCGGGAAGGGCGCCGGGGACGGAGCCGGCGCCGGGGACGGGACCGGATCGAGGAGTTGGGGCCGCCCGATCCGGTCCGTGGGCGGCCGACATGCCGCGGGCCCTCCGGCCGGCCGGGCGCGTCAGCCGCCGAGGCTGGTGTTGTTCTCGCCGTCGGTGCACACGATGCGGATGGTGAGGTCGGCGGGCCGGGGCTCGCCCTTCTGACCCTCCGGCGGGCAGTCGTCCTTGCGGACGGCGACGATCCAGCCGGTGGCGTCGTCGTTCGGGCGGTTCTCCAGGACGTCGGTCGGCTGGCGGTCGAGTCTGCGGTTCTCGCCGGGAGTGATGCTGAACCCGCCGCCGTAGACGCTCTCGTCGGGCGGGCAGAGCAACTCGTGCGGTTTTCCGTCGGCGCCGCCGCGGAGGGTGGGGCCGGTCACCGACTGCGGGGCGAGGATGCTCGTCGTCGCCGCCGCGCTGCCGCGCGGGGGGGGGGGGGCGGCGTCTCCCCGCCCGAGGGTGACGGCGATCCTGGTCTTCCTGGGCACGAGGCGCTCCTGAGGTCCGGGGGTGGGGTGCGCGGCCATTTCAGCACGATGGTGATGCCCCGCCAGGAACCACGCACGGTGACGGTGTGTCGACAGCCGATCATGGGGCGACTGGGGTGTCTGCTCACGAACGACTACCTAGCGTGGTCTACTGGCCGCGAATCGCTGTCATCCGTGCGGCTGCCGAGCAGCCCTGACCGACATGTCGCGAGGAACCCCATGCCACGCAGAACACCCCCCAGCACCCTGCCCGCCACGTCACCCGGAGCTTCGCGCAGAAGGCTCCGGGCGGTGCTGGCGGCCAGTGCCGTCACCGTCGTCCTGTCGACCACCACGATCCTGACCTCGCCCGCACCGGTCGCCGCCGCGGTGACCGACCCCTTCGCCGGGACCGGCGCGCCGCGCATCACCGACGAGCAGGTGCGGGCCGAGGTCCGGGCGGACGAGGTGGCCGCCTTCGGACGCCCGGCCGCCGAGGGGATGGCGCGGGACCGGATCGGCCTGCGGGCCGTTCAGACCGGCTACCCGCAGACCACCCGCACCAACCGCTTCAACATGCTCACCGCCACCCAGGCGCAGGACAACGCGAAGTACGACCCCGCGCAGTTCGGCCGGTTCAAGCAGTACATCCCCTCGCCCGAGTACGGGGACCACATCGCCCTGCTGCCCACCGGCAAGGTGCTGATCTTCTCCTTCGAGGCCGTCGAGGAGAACCCCCAGAAGGAGACCGCGCCCACCGACGTCATCGGCAAGCAGAACGCCGGGCGTGCCTACCTGTGGACGCCGCCCGTGAACGACACCGACCCGGGCACGTTCAAGGCCGTCCCGCCGCCGGACGTCAACATGCCGGACGGCCTGGACGAGCCGCGCCCCGCGCCGTTCTTCTGCGCCGGTCACTCCTACCTGCCCAACGGCATGGTCGGCGTCTTCGGCGGCAACCTCGGCGGCAACGGCGGCACCGGTGCCAAGCTCGCCCTGGTCTTCGACCCGTGGACCGAGACCTGGCACCAGGAACGGGACATGGCGGTCGGCCGCTGGTACCCGTCCGTGGTCACGGGGGCCGACGGCCGGCAGACCATCATGTCCGGCCAGTCCGAACTCGGCTACGGCACCCCGACCCCCATCGTCGAACGCTTCCCGGCCAAGGGCGTCGACGTCTCCTACGGCAAGTCGAGCGTGCCCGAGAACCTCCCGCTGGACCAGTGGAAGGCGGACGCGCCCTACCGGATGGACTACCCGCACCTGTTCTCGCTCAGGGACGGGAAGATCTACGGCTTCGGCCGCAGCGCCGACCAGCAGTTCGTCTTCGACCCGGTGAACGAGACCCGCGGCACGCTGCCCAACCGCCCCGACGGCTTCACCCGCCTGTACGGCTCGGCGGTCGCCCTGCCCAACGGCACCAGCGGCCCGGACTCGGTGCTCGTCCTCGGCGGCGACCACAAGGACCCGAACACCTTCAAGTTCTCGGGCGGCCAGTGGACCAAGGAGAAGCCGAGGAACCTCGGCCGCGCCCAGGACGACACGCTCATCTTTCCCAACGGCAACCTGTTCACCGTCAACGGGGCCGTCGGCATCCGCGACTACGGCCTCGGCGACTACAACCCGAACGTCCCCGACGACCGCTTCCGCCAGGTCGAACTCCGGGACGCCGACGGCAACTGGGCCCTCGGCCCCAAGCAGCGGCTGCCGCGCGGCTACCACTCCAACGCGGTGGTCCTGCCCGACGGCCGGATCATGGTCACCGGCGACGAGCTCCAGCAGATCGCCAACAACCCGGACATCAAGGCCGGCAACAACGGCACCATCGAGATCTACGAGCCGCCGTACCTGCACCAGCCCGGCGGCCGCCCGGACATCCGGACCGCCCCGACCGACCCCGTGGGCTACGGCACCACGTTCCGGATCAACACCAACTCGCCGACCCAGGCCGCCCGCGCCGTCCTGCTCGCGCCCATCACCTCCACGCACTCGGTGGACACCAGCCAGCGCCGTCTGGAGCTCAAGCTGGTGAGCCGCGCGGGCGGCCAACTCGTCTTCCAGAGCCCGGCCTCGGCCGCGGACGCCCCGCCCGGCTGGTACATGATCTTCCTCCTCAACGACGCCGGCGTGCCCAGCGTGGCGAAGTGGATCCAGCTGGCGCCGAACCCCTAGTCCCACCGGCAGCCCTATAGACACACGCCCACGCCGAGCCGACACCACGCCGACCACTCCCGCCACTCCGACGGAGCCGACGGAGCCGACGGAGCCGACGAACGGAGCCACCCCGTGCCAGACCTGAGTCTGCGTCAAGACACCGAGATCCAGGGCGACATCCTCGCCGGATTCAAGAAAGACCACATGACCCTGCTGCTCCTCCAGTTCAGCGACGCCTCGGCGGCGCGGAGCTGGCTGGAGAAGATCACCCCCAGGATCGCCACCACCCAGGAGGTCGCCCGGTTCAACGAGACCTTCAGCGAAGCCCGTCAGTCCTCCGGCGGCAGTGACCCGGCGGCGCTCAAGGCCACCTGGCTGGGCCTCAGCTTCACCTACCAGGGCCTGCAGTTCGTCACCGGGCAGCCGGAGCTCCTGAAGGCGGAGGCCAGGACCGGCGACACGCTGGAGGCGTTCATCCAGGGCCCGGCCGACCCGTCGCGGTCGATCGCGCTCGGCGACACCGACGACAACGACCCGAAGCGCTGGCTGTTCGGCTGCGCCACCAAGCCGGTCGTCCACGCGGTGCTCACCATCGCCTCCGACACCCCGGCGGGCCTCGACAGCGCCGTGAAGGAGCAGAAGCAGGCCGCCGGCCAGGCCGGCGCGGTCGTCGTCTACGAGCAGGAGGGCAAGCACCTCGCGGGCGACAAGAAGGGCAAGGAGCACTTCGGCTTCAAGGACGGCGTCAGCGAGCCGGAGGTCGAGGGCTTCGACGAGCCCGACCCCAACCGGTTCACGGGCGAGGGGGCCGAGACGGTCTTCTACTCGAAGAAGCACCCCGGCACCCGGATCATCCCGGCCGGCGAGTTCGTCATCGGGAAGAAGCTCGCCGCGACGCACGCCCCGGAGACAGCCGCCGCCAAGACCGTCCCCGCCTGGATGCACAACGGCTCCTTCCAGGTGGTGCGCCGCCTGGAGCAGGACGTCGCCGGCTGGTGGGCACAGGTCGACGCCCAACTGCGGCGGCTGAAGGACCTCAAGGCGGTGCCGGAGGACACGAAGCGGGACTGGTTCGCCGCCCGGCTGGTGGGCCGCTGGCGCAACGGGGCGCCGGTGTGCAAGTACCCCGACCAGCAGCCCGGCGACCCGGCCGCCGGAGCGGACAACGACTTCACGTACCTCGGCGACCCGGAGGACCCGGACGGCCTGATCACCCCGCTCTTCTCCCACCTGCGCAAGACCAATCCCCGCGCCGGGCTCGTCGACGGCGTCCCGGTCGACGAGGCCTTCATCGACGCCCGCCGGATCATGAGGCGCGGCGCCCCCTACGGGAAGCCCTTCGACCCGACCAGCGACATCCCCGAGTTCGGCCCCGACGCCCAGCGCGGCCTGCTCTTCGTCTGCTACCAGTCCGACCTGGTGGGCCAGTTCGAGTTCATCCAGGCCAACTGGATCAACGACCCGGACTTCCCGCCCGGCCGCGAGGCCAAGCCCGGCCCGGACCCGCTGGTCAGCGGCCAGCTCGCCACCGTGAACGACGGCCGGGTCAGCTGGGAGGGCAGGTCCCCGGCGGGCGAACGGGCCACCACCGGGCTGGACTTCCGCCCGTTCGTCCAGACCCGCGGCGCGCTCTACTGCTTCACGCCCTCCATCACCACGCTGCGCCGGCTCGCCCAGGGGCGTCTCAACGGCGAGCTCGTCGACGACGGCAGGCAGCCGGTCGTGGCGCAGAACCTGCCGATGGACTGCGTCCTGCCGCTGCCCGACGTGGACGGCCGCTACTGGACGTTCCAGCAGGGCACGATCCGCCTGATCGGCGCCGGCGGCACCGAGGTCCGCCAGCTCACCACCGGCACGGTCGACGACCGCACCGGGGTCGTGGTCAGGAACGTCGGACCGTACTCGTCCTGGCCCGCACTGAGGGGCGTCACCCGGATCGACACCATCCTGCCGGTGTTCGACCAGCAGCGCGTCGACGGCAAGTGCGACTACTGGGTCTTCCACACGGTGGGCGGCAACCAGGTCTACCGTTACATCTCGATCGACGCCTCCGAGCCGTACGCGAGCCGGGTGGTGGCCGAGGACCAGCCGGTGAGCCGGTGGAGCTCGTTCGGCGGGACGACTCCCGTCACGCACGTGGACGCCTTCCTGCCCGTCCCCGACATGCGGCCCGCCGGCGACGGCTCGCACTGGTACTGGGTGTTCCACAACACCCCGGTGGGCCAGCGCTACCGGCTGATCTCCGTCGGCCGCTCCGGCCGGGCGTACCCGGACCGGCTCCAGCGGGACGACCGGCAGCTCGGCCTCTGGCGCTCGCTGGAGGGCGTCACGCGGGTGGACGCCTTCCTGGCCGTTCCCGGCCGGGACGACCCGAGCGGCGGTCAGCACTGGTACTGGGTGTTCCACCAGGACAAGTACCGGACGATCATGATCAACCACGGCGGCAACCACCAGGACGACCTGCTGCGCGAGGACCGTCCGACGGCGGTTTGGTGCCGCCGGCCGTAGCCTTTCCGGGACCCTTCGGGGAGATGGACGACATCGGGTCCCGGTCGCCACGAGGCGGCCGGGACCCGATCGGTGTGCGGCGTCAGAGCGCGGCGAGGATCCCGCAGACGGCCAGGAGGCCGCAGATGCCGAAGTTGACGAGCTTGTGGGAGAGGAAGACGGCGGCGAACTCCCGGATGGTCGCGCTGGGCCAGTAGTACGCGGCGGTGGGGGAGCCGAAGACGTGGCCGTTGACGCCGGTCCTCCGGGCGGTGAGGGCGGCCCGGAAGGCGTGGAAGTTGTTGGTGACGACGACGCAGCGGTAGTCGGGCTTGGCGCCCTCCATGATGGCCTTGCTGAAGAGCAGGTTCTCCTCGGTGGTGCGGGAGCGGTCCTCGCGGGCGACGTGCTCGGCGGGGAAGCCGCGTTCGAGCAGGTAGTCGGCCATCGCGTGGGACTCCGGGAGCTTCTCGTCCGGTCCCTGGCCGCCCGAGGTGATGAGCACCGGCGGGTTGCCCCGCGCGGCCTGCTCCTCGTAGACCTCGCGGCCCCGGTTCAGCCGGCTGGCCAGCAGCGGCGGCACCCGCTCGCCGCCGATCAGCCCGGAGCCCAGCACGACGACGAAGTCGACGTCCCGGCGCGGCCGGTGGCGGCCGTAGAGGAAGGCGTAGCCGACGAAGCACACGAACAGGAAGGAGACGTAGCCGACCACCAGCACGGACGTGACCGCGAGGATGCCGAGCCGGTGCGAGCCGGTGGCGACCGCGAGGACCAGCAGGCCGAGGACGCCGACGATGCCCAGGCCGGCCAGCAGCGACAGCAGGTTGGCGGGCCGCACGCCCTCCTTGCGGATCATGGTCACGCCGTTGGCGAGCAGGAACCAGACCAGGGCCACCGTGCCGAGCGCCGGCAGCAGCACGATGGCGAGCGCCGCCAACTCGGCCACCAGCGTGGGTGCGTGCCGCAGTTCGGCGAGCAGGGCGAGCGAGAGGAAGGAGACGGCGATCCCGAGCAGCACGGCATTGCTGAACCGGCGCCGGTCGCGGAGCACCCCTATCCCGAACAGCACGAAGAACAGGACGGCCGGAGCGTAGGCGAACATGCCTCGTATCGTAGGTGTCGAGCGCGCCCGCCCTGAACTCGCGCGCGAACCACGGCCGGTGGGTAGCGGCTATGGCGCCACGAGGGGGGCGTCCGGCGTCGCTACCTCGACTCCGGGGGGAGCAGGGTGGCGAGGCCGTCGAGGACGCGTGCGACGCAGAACTCGAAGCGGGCGTCCATGTCGGGTTCGGTGAGGTCGCCGGCGAGTTCGACCAGGGTGGGGAACTCGGCGGCGGGCAGGGAGCGGAAGCGGTCGGCGGCCGCGTCCACGGCGTCCCGGCGGCTGCTGCTGCCGGTGGCCTCGGCGGCGGAGACCGGCGCCTGCTCCTGGAGGACGAAGCCCTGGACGAAGGTGCCGAGCAGGTAGGTGACCATCGCGGCGTCGGCGTTGGAGAAGCCGGCCTCGCGGAGGCGGTCGAGCTGCTCCTCCAGGATCGCGAGCATGTGCGGGCCCAGGCCCAACCGGCCCGCCACGACCTTGGCGGCGTCGCGGTTGTCGAGCAGCAGCCGGCGGTGGATCCGGCAGTACCCGTGGAGCTGCTCGCGCCAGCCGCCCTCGCGCGGCGGCGGTTCGGCCTTGGCCATGATCGCGTCGTTGAGGAGGTCGATCAGCTCCTCCTTGTTGCGCACGTGCCAGTACAGCGAGGCGGCCTTGACGCCGACCTCGGCGGCGACCTTGCGCATCGACAGCCCGGCGAGGCCGTCCCGTTCCAGGACCTTCAGTGCCGCCTGCGCCAGCGCTTCCCTGGTCAGCGCCGGCGTGGCGCCCTCGTTCTCCGGCATGGGTGTGTGGACGCCTCCTGTGGTCGGACCGGGTCTTCCGGTGCTGGTCCGGTGCCGTTCCGGCGCGCCCGCGGCGCTCCTCCCGGCGACCTCACGATATCCCGCTTGCAATCTAACGGTGTTAGGGGCACTCTTGGCGTGCCACCGGGGCCCCTAACACCGTTAGGGGCGGAGAAGTCCGGAGGGGAGTCCGGTGAATCTGGAGGGGAGTCCGATGAAGGAGTCGGGAGGGCCGGGCGCGCGCCGCAAGCGGCTCGCGCTCGTGACGCTCTGCGTCACCATGTTCATGTCCATGCTGGACAACGTCATCGTCAACAACGCCCTGCCGCGGATCGGGCAGGACCTGGACGCCGGCATCAGCGGCCTGCAGTGGGTCGCGGAGGGCTACAGCCTCGTCTACGCCGCGCTCGTCCTCACCGGCGGCGCGCTCGGTGACCGGTACGGCCGCACCCGGGTGTTCCGCCTCGGCCTCGCGCTGTTCACGGCCGGCTCCGCCGCCGCCGCGCTCGCCGGGACGATCGAGGTGCTGGTCGCCGCCCGGATGCTGCAGGGCGTCGGCGCCGCGCTGCTCACCCCGGGCAGCCTCGCCATCCTGCGGACGGTCTTCACCGGGGAGCGCGAGCGGGCCAGGGCGATCGGCACGTGGTCCGGGGTCTCGGCACTGGGCCTGTCCGTCGGCCCGGTGCTCGGCGGGCCGATGGTCGAACACCTCGGCTGGGCCAGCGTGTTCTGGATCAACGTGCCGATCGGCGTGGCCGGGCTCGTGCTCGCCGCCCGCGTGCTCCCCGACATCCCCGCGCGCCCCCGGCGGATCGACCTCGGTGGCCTCGCCCTGTCCGCGGCCGGCCTCGGCGCGCTCGTCTACGCGCTGATCGAAGGGCCGTCCCGCGGCTGGACCGACACCCGCGTGCTCGCCTGCGGCGCCGCCGCGGCCGTGCTGCTCGCCGCCTTCCTGGTGCTCGAACTGCGGGTGCCCCAGCCGATGCTGGAGCTGCGGCTGTTCCGCGACGGCGCCCTGAACGCCGCGCTGCTCAGCGGGTTCATGGTCAGCTTCGGGATGTTCGGCGCGCTGTTCTTCCTGCCGCTGCTCATGCAGGGCGTGCTCGGCTGGGCCCCCTCGGACGCGGGCTACGCGGGGCTGCCGATGACCGCGATGATCGTGTTCGCGGCGCCGCTCTCCAGCCGCCTGACCAGCGCGTACGGCCCCCGGCTGCCGCTGGTGCTCGGGGTCTCGCTGTGCGCGGTCGGCCTCTTCGGGCTGTCCTTCCACGGCGAACGGGCCCACTACGTCGAGTACCTGTGGACGCTGTTCACGATGGGCCTCGGCATGGGGATGACGTTCACCCCGGTGTCGATCGCCGTGCTGCAGCGGGTGTCCCCGGCGCAGACCGGGATGGCCTCGGCGACCATCAACACGCTGCGGGAGCTCGGTGGCGTCCTCGGGATCGCGGTGCTCGGCGCCGTCCTGACCAACCGGATGACGGACACCCTCACCGCCTCCCTGCACCGGCTCGGCGTGCCGGCCGGCGCCGTCGGCCCGATCGCGGACGCGCCCGCCGGGCGCGGCACGGGGGCGGCGGGTGCGCTGCCCGCTCCGGTCCAGGCGGCCGTGGACGGAGCCTTCGTCGACGGTGTCCACCTCGCGCTGCGCTGCGGCGCGGGCGCGCTCGCCGTCGCCGCCGTCCTGGTCGCGCTGCTCCTCGGCCGGGCCCGCCCGGTCGCCGGCCCGCCGACGGGTGAGGACGCCCACGCGGGTGCGGAGCACAGCCCGGCGGACGGCCCCGGGGTCCAGGCCCCGGGTGGGGGTGACCGGGGGGGGGTCATCGGGTCCCCCCCCCCCCCCCCCGCGGGGCCCCCGCCCCCCCCCCCCCGGCGCCCCCCCGGGGGGGGGGCGGCGCGGGGGGGGGGGGCGGGCCCCCCCGGGCGGCGCCCCCGGGGGCCCCCCCCGTGTCCCGGCGCCCCGGCCCGGGTCTCAGCGGATCCCCTCGACCGCCGCCTGCGTCGCCCGGGCCAGTTCCCGCCGGGCGCCCCAGCGGGTGGGCTGCGGCTCGGGGGCCGGGATCGGCGGCAGGAACGTCACCTCGGCGACGAGCCCGCGCACCGCGACCACCCGGGCGAGCGAGGTGAGCAGTCCGTCCTCGCCGACGAAGGCCGGCGCGCTGGTCGGCCGTCCGTCCGCCAGCCGGTAGCGGATCGTCACCGGCTGGACGAACGCGCCGGTGTCCACGGCGGCCTGGAAGAGCGCCGGACGGAACCGCCCGCTCTCCCGCCCGCACCACGTCGACCCCTCCGGGAAGACGATCACCGGGTGGCCGGCGCGCAGCTCCCGGGCGACCGCCCCGACCGTGTCCGGCAGGGTGCGCAGCCGGTCCCGGTCGAGGAACACCGTGCCGCCCCAGGCGACCAGCGGCCCGAGCACCGGCCAGCGCCGGACCTCGGTCTTGGCCAGTGAGCGGCCCGGCCGCCCGGCGGCGATCAGCGGGATGTCCAGCCACGACACGTGGTTGGCGACCACCAGCATCCCGCCGCCGACCGCGCCGGTGGGCTTGTCGAGGCGGACGGTGACCCCGAGCGAGCGCAGCAGCGCGCGGGCCCAGAGCCGGATCATCCGGTCCCGCGGCTCGTGCGGGAGGAAGCGGACCGGCACGGTGAGGGCGACGCCCGTGACCACCGCCGCCAGGCAGAGCGCGAGCCGCAGCGCCCGCCGGAGGTGCGGGACCTCCGGCGAGGCCTCGACGAGGCACGTGTCCGGGCGGCAGGGCGCGCTCGGCAGCCACACGCTCATGCGCCCGCCTCTCTCCGCTCGCGGGGCGCTTCGCGCAACACGCACCGCTCAATGGCTCGCATTCCCCCAGCCTTCGGCCGGGGGTGCCCCCACCGCTCGCTCACTTCGTCGTTACCGACGGCAGGCCGGGCACGCCGGCGAGGAAGTGCCGCAGGTAGCGCGGGTCGGTGCGCTCCAGGGACAGCAGCACGTAGAGGTCGGCGCAGTCGAAGTCCGGGTCGTGGGCGGGCTCGCCGCAGACCCAGGCGCCGAGGCGCAGGTAGCCGCGGAGCAGCGCGGGCAGGGCGCCGCGCTCGGCGCGGGGCACGCCGGCGGCGTCCCAGCGGCGGTGCGGGGTGACGCGGTACTCCTCGGGGGCCAGGTGCTTGGCGCTGACGGCGTCCCAGACGCGCGCGGCGGTGGCGCCCCGGTCGTCGAGCGGGACGGAGCAGCAGCCGCCGAGCCAGGTGTTGCCGGTCTCGACCATGTAGCGGGCGATGCCGCCCCACATGAGGTTGATGACGGCGCCGTTGCCGCGGTGCTCGGCGCTGATGCAGGAGCGGCCGACCTCGACCAGGCCGGGGCGGACCGGGGCGAGCGCCGAGAGGTCGAACTCGCCGTCGGAGTAGAGCCGTCCGGCCCGGCGGGCGGCTTCGGGGCGCAGCAGCCGGTAGGTGCCGACGACGGTGCCGTCCTGGCCCTCGCGGACCAGCAGGTGGTCGCAGTACTCGTCGAAGGGGTCGACGTCGAGGCCGGCGACCGGGCTGTGCAGGACGGCGCCGAGCTCGCCGGCGAAGACCTGGTGGCGCAGCCGCTGGGCGGCGCGGACGTCGTCCTCGTCGCGGGCGAGGGAGACGGTGTAGGTGGGCGCGGGCGTGGGGTCCTGGCGCTGGGCGGGCACCGCCGGGGCGTCGTGGGTGGGGGCGACTGCGGTCGGAGCGTACGTGGGGACGGTGGTCATGGCGGACCCTCCAGGGCAGCACGGGCGGCGGTGCCGCGGTTCTCGTGGCACCGGCCCGGTTCGCACGCGCTGGGCACGGGCGCGAACCGGTCACCGGTATGTCTGTCCGAGTCGGCTGGAATTCACGTTGCCGTTCGGCGGAGGGCAGATGTGCAGCTGTTGAATGGGACCACCCTCGCCCGGTGGTCATCTGCGGGGCACCTGCGGGTCGTTCGGCGCTCGCCGGGTGGGGGTGGACACGACAGGGCCCCGCCGGGTACGCCCGGCGGGGCCCTCGTTCGGGTGTGCGCGGGCGGGGTCAGTACGCCCGCCAGCCCTCCGGGTCCACGCCGCCGGGGACGGCGTCGGCGGGGCCGTACGGCTCGCGGGTGAGCACGAAGGAGCCGAGGTCGAGGTGGCTCACGGTGCCGTCGGCGGCGCGGACGGCGCGCAGGGTCTCGCCGGCGTAGTAGTTGTCGAGCCCGGTCCAGGTGCCGTCCGGCTCGGCGCGGAAGCGGGAGTTGCGGTGGCCGCCGGCGAGCGGGCCGAGTTCGAGGCTGCGGTCGGCGGTGAGCCGCAGGACGTGCGGGGCGGCGCCCCAGTACCAGGGGCCGGTGAGTGCGAGGAGGTCCTGGTCCACCTCGGGCAGCGGGCGCCAGGGAGCCGGGATCCGCGGCTCGTGCTCGGCGGTGATGGCGATCAACTGGGCGGCCAGCAGAGGGGCGTTGGCGCCGCTGGTGGCGTTGGTGAGGGCGAGGGCCGCGAGGCCGTCCTGCGCGCTGACCCAGAGCCCGGCGACGAAGCCCGGCACCGAGCCCGTGTGCCCGTACAGCACCCGGCCTTCGTGGCGCAGGAGTTGGAGGCCGAGGCCGTAGGCGGAGGTCCAGTCCGGATTGTCCGCTCCGACGGCCGGGCGGCACATCTCGGCGATCGTGTCGGCGGAGAGCACCAAGCCGTCGCCGGCGGCGAGGAAGGCGGCCCAGCGGGCCAAGTCGGAGGCGGTCGACCAGAGTTGGCCGGCCGGGGCCATCAGCCCGGTGTCGGTGAGGGGCTCGGGGAGCATGACGTCGGCCCACGGGTGGACGGCGAAGCCGCCGGCGTGCGGCTGCTCGGGCAGGAGCGTGGTGCGGTCCATGCCGAGCGGGGCCAGCACCTCGCGCCGCAGCGCCTCGTACCAGGGCTCGCCGCGCAGCTTCTCCACCAGGGCGCCGAGCAGGGCGTAGCCGGGGTTGGAGTAGTGGTGGCGGCGCCCGGCCGGGTGCTTGAGCGGCTCCTGCGCTTCGAGCAGGTCGCCGAGGGCGGGCCGCAGGGCGCCGTCGGTCCGCTCCCACCAGGGGCCCGGCGTCTCGGCGGCGAGTCCGGCGGAGTGCGCGAGCAGCTGGGCGATCGTGGCGTCGTCGGCAGGGGTGCCGGGCAGGTGGCGGGCGAGCGGGTCGGCCAGGTCGAGCAGGCCCTCGTCACGCAGCCGCAGCACCAGCACGGCGACCATGGTCTTGGTGAGCGAGCCGATCCGGTACTGGACGTCGGGGGTCGGCGCGTGCCCGTCCACCATGCTGCGGGCCCCGCTCCAGACCGGGCGGCCGTCGCGCACCACCGCGGCCACCAGGGAGGGCGTGCGGCCCTCGGCCTGGGCCACGGCGGTGCGGTGGAACAGGGCGCGGCGGGTGGTGGGCAGCAGCCCCTCGGGCAGGTCCGTCATGTGCTCTTCCGGAGTACTCATGATCGGACAGTAGTTCAGTCCGGCGCCCGTCTCCGGTGATTAACGGTCGTCCGCGGAGCGGCCGTACCAGCGCTGGAGGCCCTGCCGCCACCGGGGGACGTCCGGGCCGCCCGGCAGCGGCGGGAGTTCGGGCCGGTGCAGCCACGCGTCGAAGAGGTCCGTGAGCGACGCCTCGGTGTAGCGGGAGGCGTGCCCGACCAGGTCGGCGGTGGCCACGACGCCGTGCCGGTGGATGCTCGCCCAGTCCTTCAGCATCCCGAAGAAGGCGACGTCGCCGAGCGCGCACCGCAGCGCGTGCACGGCGAGGCCGCCGCGCTGGTAGAGCCGGTCGTCGAACATGAGCTTCCGGCTCGGGTCGGCGAGCCGCAGGTCCTGCGGGAGCCCCGCCAGCAGGGAGTGCGCGGCGGCGGCGTGGGTGGCGGCCGCCGGGCCGCCCGCGTGCTCGGACCAGAGCCACTCCGCGTACTTGGCGAAGCCCTCGTTCAGCCAGATGTGCCGCCAGTCGGCGATCGTGACGCTGTTGCCGAACCACTGGTGCGCGAGCTCGTGCGCGACCAGCCGCTCCCGCTCCCAGCCGCCGCCGAGGTGGTTGGTGCCGAACGTGGCGACGCCCTGCGCCTCCACCGGGACGTCCAGCTCCTCGTCCGCGACGACCACCGCGTACTCGCCGAACGGGTACGGGCCGAACACCTCGGTGAAGTACGCCATCATCGCGGGCTGGCGGCCGAAGTCCCGGGCGAACGAGGCCGCCAGCCGCTCGGGCACGTACCCCGTCTGCGGCACCGCCGGGCGCTCGGTGAGCGGCACCGGCAGGTAGTGGCCGATCGAGACCGTCACCAGGTACGACGAGGTCGGCGCGCTCTGCTCGTACACCCAGGTCGTGCTGGACGCCCGGGTGGTGCGGGTCAGCAGCCGCCCGCTCGCCACCACCGTGAACGGCGACGGCGTGGTGACCGCTATCTGGTAGGTCGCCTTGTCCGCCGGCCGGTCGTTGCACGGGAACCACGAGGGCGCGCCGACCGGCTGGCTGGCCACCAGCGCGCCCTCCGTCAGCTCCTCCCAGCCCAGGCCGCCCCACGGGCTGCGCACCGGCCGGGGATTGCCGCTGTAGTGCACCTCGACCGTGAACGCCGCGCCCGCCGTCAGCGCCTTCGCCGGACGGACCCGCAGCTTGCCGCCGCGGTGGGTGTAGCGGGCGGCCTTGCCGTCCACGAGCACCCGCCCGATCCGGAACTCGGCCAGGTCCAGCGCGAACTCGGCGAGCGCCGCGTTCGCGACCGCGCTCAGCCGGGCCGAGCCGCCGAGCCGGTTGGGTCCGGGCCGGTAGTCCAGCGCCAGCTCGTAGCGGTGCACCCGGAAGCGGTGGTCGCCGCTGTTCGGGAAGTACGGGTCAGGTGCTCCGGCGGCCGCCGGGACGTGCTTGGGCTTCACGGGGTCGTGGTGCGCTTCCTGCGGGCCGGGACTGGTGGTCATGACGTGGGCTGCCACGCCTCGATGGGGTTGCCCAGCCACCGCGTGTCGGCGGGGACGGACTCGGCCCGCATCACCAGCGAGGCCGGGCCCAGCGTGCTGCGCTCGCCCACCGTGCTGCCGGGCAGCACGATCCCGCCCGGGCCCAGGGTGGCGCCCTCGCGGAGGACCACAGTATCCATCCGCATGATCCGGTCGTGGAAGAGGTGGGTCTGCACGACACAGCCCCGGTTGATGCTCACCCCGTCCCCGAGGGTGACCAGGTCCGCCTCCGGCAGCCAGTAGCTCTCGCACCACACGCCGCGTCCGACCCGCGCGCCGAGCGCGCGCAGCCACAGGTTGAGCAGCGGCGTGCCCGGCACCGCGCCGACCAGCCACGGCACGGCCAGCACCTCGACGAAGGTGTCGGCGAGCTCGTTGCGCCACACGAAGCCGCTCCACAACGGGTGCTCGACCGCCCGGAACCGGCCGACCAGCACCCACTTGGCCACCACCGCGACCGCGCAGGCCACGGCGCCGGCCGCCAGCAGGACCGGGCCCGACAGCGCCGCGGCCAGCAGCGCCGACGAGCCGGCCAGCCGGGACAGCGCCGCGACGGTCAGCACGCCGAGCGCGCCCGAGGCCAGCACCGGCACCACCCGGGCCAGCTCGACCAGCCCGCGCGCCCACAGCAGCCGGGCCGGCGGCTCGTACGTGAGGCTCTGGTCCGACTCGTCCGCCGAGCGCGGCAGCCGCATCGGCGGCATGCCCAGGTACGAGCCGCCCTTCTTGGCCTTCTCCGGCGTCGCCGACAGCACCCCGACCAGGCCCCGCTTGGGCACCGCCCGCCCGGGCGCCGTCATCCCCGAGTTGCCGAGGAACGCCCGCTCGCCGACCTTCGCCTCGCCCAGGCGCAGCCAGCCGCCGCCGAGCTCGTACGGCGCCATCAGGGTGTCGTCCGCGAGGAAGGCCCCGTCGCCGACCGTCGTCAGGCTCGGCAGCGCCAGCACCGTGGACACCTCGGCGCCCCGGCCGACCCGCATCCCGAGCGCCCGCAGCCACAGCGGCGTGACCAGGCCCGCGTACAGCGGGAACAGCACCTCGCGGGCGCGGTCCATCAGCTGGGTGACCGTCCACGCCTGCCAGCCGACCCGGCCGTGCAGGGCGTGCACGCCCGGGACCAGGCCGACGCTCAGCAGCCGGACGGCGGCCACCAGCTGCGCCGCGTACACCGCGCCGTACGCCAGGGTCGCGGGCACCAGGCCGAGCAGGGCGCCGCGCACGGCCGCGCCGAGGTCGTCGCCGGGGCGGACGAACAGGGAGAGCAGCGCGAGGGCGGCGGCCGCCGGCAGCACCGGCAGCAGGCTCAGCGCCGTGCCGCTGACGCCGTACATCGCGGACCAGCGGGCCCGGCGGAGCGGGCGCTCCTTCGGCCACGCGCGTTCCGCGCGGCCCAGCTTGACGGCGGGCGCGCCGCCCCAGAGCTGGCCGGTCGGGACCTGGCCGGTGACGCTGGAGCCCGGCACCACCTGGGCGCGCTTGCCGATCCTGGCGCCCGGAAGCAGCGTCGACCGGGTGCCGACCACGGCGCCCGAGCCGACCTTGACCTGGCCGACCTCCAGCCGGTCCCCGTCCAGCCAGTAGCCGCACAGGTCCACCTCGGCCTCGACCGCGCAGCCCCGGCCCAGCTTGAGCATGCCGGTGACCGGCGGCTGCGAGTGCAGGTCCACCTCGGCCGCGACCTTGGCGCCCAGCGCGCGGGCGTAGTGCACCAGCCAGGCCCCGGACAGCTCCGTCGCGCCGCTCGTCTCGGCCAGCCGCTCGGCGGCCCACAGCCGCAGGTGGGTGCTGCCGCCGCGTGGGTAGCTGCCCGGGCGCAGGCCCCGCAGCAGCAGCCGGGCGCCGCCCGCCGCGATCGCGAGCCGGCCCGCCGGGGTGTACAGCACGAGCGCGCCCGCGCCGACCGCCCACCAGGAGGCGGTGGGCGCCCACGGGTAGTCGCCGAGGTGGGTGAGGAGGTTGCCGGCCGCCAGCAGGGCGACCGTCCAGCGCAGGCCCACCACGGTGAACAGCGGGAGCATCAGGAGCAGCTGCAACAGCTTGGCCCTGGTCGGCACCGGGCTGATCGTCCGGGCCTCGCCCCCGTCGGCGGCGGAGCGCTCCAGGTGCCGGGCCAGCTTGCGCAGCGTCGGGTTCTGGTAGATGTCGAGGACGGCCGCGCTCGGGTAGCGGGTGCGCAACAGCGTCGTGAGCCGGGCCGCGGCCAGGCTGCTGCCGCCGATCGCGAAGAAGTCGTCGCGCGGGCCGCCGACCGTGACCCCGAGGATCTCGGACCACTGCTCGGCCAGCCAGGCCTCGGTGCCGTACAGCTGCTCGGTCGGGCCGCCGGTCTCCAGGTCGGGCAGCGGCCAGGGCAGGGCGTTGCGGTCGACCTTCCCGGACGTCCGGGTGGGCAGCGTGTCGACCGGAGCGAGCAGCGGGACGAGCGCGGCGGGCAGCTCGGCGCGCAGGCGCTCGACGGCCTTCTCGCGGTCGAAGGGCTCGTGGGTGTTCGGGTCCCCCGGTGCGTCGTCGGCGCCGTGGAGGACCAGGTAGCCGACCAGCAGCTGGTTGCCGCCGCGCGCGGTGCGGACGGCGGCGGCCGCGCCCGCGACGCCCGGCAGCGCCTGGAGCGCCGCGTCGACCTCGCCGAGCTCGATCCGGCGCCCGCCGAGCTTGATCTGCTCGTCGGTGCGGCCGAGGAACAGCAGCCCGGCCGGGTCGGCCTGGACCAGGTCCCCGCTGCGGTAGGCGCGCTCCCAGCCCATCGAGGGCAGCGGCGCGTACTTCTCGGCGTCCTTCTCCGGGTCCAGGTACCGAGCCAGACCGGCGCCGCCGATCACCAGCTGCCCGGTGCCGCCGGGCGCGACCGGCTGCCCGGCCTCGTCGACCACGACGAGGTCCCAGCCGTCCAGCGGCAGGCCGATCCGCACCGGGCCGTCGCCGGTCAGCAGCGCGGCGCAGGCCACCACGGTCGCCTCGGTCGGGCCGTAGGTGTTCCACACCTCGCGGCCCTCGGTGACCAGCCGCTGCACCAGCTCGGGCGGGCAGGCCTCGCCGCCGAAGATCAGCAGCCGCACCTCGTTCAGCGCCTCGGCCGGCCACAGCGCGGCCAGCGTCGGCACGGTGGAGACCACGGTGATCTCCTGGTCCGCCAGCCACGGGCCGAGGTCGGCCCCGCTGCGCACCTGCGAGCGCGGCACCGGCACCAGGCACGCGCCGTGCCGCCAGGCCAGCCACATCTCCTCGCAGGAGGCGTCGAACGCGACGGACAGGCCCGCCATCACGCGGTCGCCCGGGCCGATCGGCTCCTCCTGCAGGAAGAGCGCGGCCTCGGCGTCGACGAACGCGGCGGCGTTGCGGTGGGTGACGGCGACGCCCTTGGGGCGGCCGGTGGAGCCCGACGTGAAGATGATCCAGGCGTCGTCGGCCGGGGTGGGGCGGGTGGTGCGGTGCTCCGGCGCGGGCGCGCGGTGCTCTGGCGCGGGCGCGCGCTCGGCGGTCGTCGGTTCGGGGGTCGTCGTTTTGACGGTTGTCGGTTCGGGGGTCGTCGGTTCGGGGGTCGTCGGTTCGGCGATTGTCGTGAGGACCCGCTCGGCGCCCAGCACGCCGGCGACGGCGGCCTCGCCGAACACCAGCTGCGCGCGCTCGTCCGGGTCCTCGGCGTCCACCGGGACGTAGGCGGCGCCGGCCGCGAGCACGGCCAGGATCGACACGTACAGGTCGTTGGTGCCGGACGGCACGCGCACGCCCACCCGGTCGCCGCGGCCGATCCCGGCGGCGGCCAGGCGGCGGCGCAGTTGCTCGACCTCGGCGGCCAGGGCGCGGTAGCTGAGCACCGTGCGGCCGTCGTCGAGGGCGGGCTCGTTCGGGTGGCTGCGCACGGTGGCGTCGAGGACGTCGACGAGCGTGCGCGCGGCCGGCGCCGGGCGGCCGGGGAAGACGGCTCGGGCCGAGGCGTCCTGCTGGTCAGGCTGGTTCGGTTCGACCGGATGGTTCGCTTCACCTGTCATGGCAGCCCGTGACTCCTTGTCCTCGCCCCGTTCCACTCCGGGGCTGGAGTAGACAACCGACCGATGGTAGCCCGGGGGTGCGGTGGGTGACGGGGGCGCTACTGGCGGGTAGCGCATGCAACTCGACTATGGGTGACCGAATCTGACTGTTCGTCAGTTGTTAACTGATGGGTCGTGGTTCGGATGTGATGGAGCGTCAGTCGTTTTGACGGAACGTCAGGTGAAAATCGGCGTCGTGAGGCATGCCACACGGGCCCTTGCGCTGTTCGGGTGGCGGGGGCCGGGGGGGGGGGCCGGCGGTTCGCGGCGGGCCGTCCGCGCTCGGGTGCCGGAACCCTCACATGTCGTCATGGCCGGGTCAATGGGCGGTGCGGGGGTGCCCAAGGGTTGGCAAATTCCGTCAAGGCGCCGGGGGTCCGCCCGGGGTCGTCCGGAAGCCCGAATTGGTTGAGACCACGTCATGTACGGATCGCGTGCCATCGAGTACCGTCCTCATCGTCGGACGGTCCGTGAACGTCCCGGGGGCCGGAGTTGGAGCGCTACCGCGGGAGGCAGCCGTGCACCGGAACCGGGTGGCCGTGCCCCAGCCGTCGACGACCCAGCCGTCGACGACCCAGCCGTCGTCGGCCCGGCCGTCCGCACCCCAGCCGTCGACGCCCCAACCGGACGGGCCCTGGCGCGAGTTCGGCGCCCGGCTGCGCCACTGGCGGCGGCGGGCCGGACTCACCCAGGCCCAGCTCGGCGCCGGCATCGGCTACGACCACACCGCCGTCAGCAAGATCGAGCACGGCACCCGCCGGGTCACCCCGCGCGTCGCCGACCGGCTCGACGACCTCCTCGCCGCCGGGGGCGAACTGCGCGGCGCCCTCGCGCGGGCCGAGGAGGCCGAACTCAACGCCGCCGTCCTGCCGTTCGCCCCCGGCCTCACCCGCCCGCCGCTGCCCGGCGACCCCGACGAGCGCGGCCCGCAAGCCCCGTGGTGCGCGCCGCCGCGCCGCCTGCCCGACTACGGACTGCTCTGCCCCCTCCACGGCGCCGACGGCTGCGCCGTGCCCGCACCCGCCGAACTCGCCGCCCTGCACGCCGGGTTCTGCGCGGCCGACCCCGCCGCCCCGCCACCCCTGGACGCCGACACCGCACACGCCCTCACCGGGCTCCTCGCCGCCCGGCTGCGCTCCGGCGAGACCGCCGCCCACCCCGGCCTCGCCGCCGCCGTCGAGCGGACCCTGCGCGCCGTCCTCGCCCGGCTCGCCTCCGCGTCCGCCTCCGCCGATCAGCGGCGCCCGCTGGCCCGCCTCGCCGCCGAGTACGCGCACGCCGCCGGCGCGCTGCGCATGCAGGGCGGCCGCAACGCGACCGCCATGGCCTGCTTCGACCGGGCGCTCACCTGGGCCGAACTCGCCGGCGACACGGCCACCCAGGTCGCCGCGCTCAGCGACATGAGCACCCTGGCCCGGCTCGACGGCGATCCGGCGGCCGCCCTCGGCTACGCCCGCGAGACCGGCCGGGTCGCGCCCGGGCGGCACTGGGCGGCGGCGATGGGCCAGATCGGCCGGGCCAGGGCGCACGCGCTGACCGGCGACGTCCGCGAGACCGTCCGGCACATCGGCCGCGCCCGGCTCCACCTCGACCACATCGGGCCGCGCGACGAGGCCGACGCGCCGTGGCTCTCCATCGCCTCCATGCGGATGCGGGTCGAGTCCGGCGCGGCTGCGGCCCTGCGGGATGTTGCCGCCGCCGTCGGCGACCCGGTGCTCGCCCGGCACGCGCTGGCCGCCGCGGAGAGCGCGCTGCACCTCCTCGGGCCTGCCCAACTACCGTCCACGCGGCTGCTGTTCACCGTCCGGGTCGCCGACTGTCACGCGTGCGCGCACGACCCGCAGACTGCCGTCGCGCTGCTCGGCCGCACCCTGGAGGCGGCACCGGAGGAGGTCCTGCCGGCGCTGGTCGGGCGCGAACTGCGCGGCCTGCGCGAGCGATTGGCTGCACACCGGCCGGTGGAGGCGCACCGGCTCGCGGAGCTGGCGGGGTTCTGAAAGCTCCCTGGCACGGCCCATCGGGAGCTGGCGGGATCTTGACGAAGACAGGCGATCACGACACTCGTGGGCGGGTCGGGGCGCGGGCCAGGATGAGCACATCGCACCGAGCCACCACCCCAGGAGAACCCCGATGACCAGCGCCGTCCTCTCCGTCCCCGCCGCCGACCCGGCCCTCGCCGCCGCCCACTTCCTCTCCCGCCTCACCTTCGAAGCGGATGTCTCGGACGTGCGCGCCGACCTGGTGGCCGGTGTCCCGGGCCTGGTCGTCGTCGACTCGCGCAGCGAGGTGGCGTGGTCCCAGGGCCGCATCCCGGGCGCCCTGCACCTGCCCACCGCCCGCATCGCGGAGCTGGCCCCGCGGCTGGTCGACCGCGGGGCCACCGTCGTCACCTACTGCTGGGGCCCCGGCTGCAACGGCGCCACCCGGGCCGCCCTCGCCTTCGCCCGGCTCGGCTACCGGGTGAAGGAGATGCTCGGCGGCTTCGAGTACTGGGCCCGCGAGGGCTTCGCGTACGACACCGACAACGGCACCGAGCAGCGGCCGATCGACGACCTGACGGCCCCGCGCTCGGGCATCTCCTGCGCCTGCTGAAGGCTGGTCGGACGCCCGGTCGCCCGCCCGGCGTCACCACGTCACCGTGAGCCGGCGCGGGCTGCGGGTGGAGAACACGCAGCGCCACTCGATGGCCTCGACGGGCTCGGCGAGCCGCAGGCCCGGGAGGCGGGTGGCGAGGCGGTGGAGGGCGAGGCGCAGTTCGAGCCGGGAGAGCCAGGCTCCCAGGCAGTGGTGCGGTCCGGCGCTGAAGGCCAGGGTCGTGGCCTCCAGCGGTTCGAAGAGTCCGCCGGCCAGGCCGGTGGCGAAGACCTCCGGGTCCTGGTTGGCGCTCGCCCGGTCGACGATCACCACCGCGCCGGCCGGGATCGTCACCCCGCCGACCACCGTCTCCCGGACGGACCGGCGCAGGGCGCCCTGCCCGTCGCCGAGCGGGATGGTGTGCAGCAGCCGGTCGGCGGCCGCCTGGGCGGCATCCTCGGAGGTGAGGCGGGGCCAGGCGTCCGGGCGCTCGTCGAGCAGGTAGACCAGGAAGTTGCCGAGCGTGGCGACGGTCGTCTCGTGGCCGCCGGCGATCAGCCCGCAGATCAGCTTGACCATGCGCTCCTCGGAGACGCCGCCCTGCTGGTCGGCCGCCGCCACCATGCGGCTGACCAGATCCTCCCCGGGCTCGCGCCGCCGCCGGTCCAGGAGTTCGGCGGCGAAGGCGTAGAACTCGGCCAGCACCGCCCGGACTTCGTCGACGGGTTGGCTGCGGTCGGCGAACAGGTGGTCGGTCCAGTGGCGCAGCCGCTGCCGGTCGACGTCCTCCACGCCCATCAGACGGCTGATCACGTCGACCGGCAGCGGCATGGTCAGCGAGGCGACCAGGTCGGCCGGGGGGCCCTGGTCGACCACGTCGTCGACGAGTCGCTCGACCACGGAGGTCAGCCAGGGCGTCCATGCGTCGATGGCCTTGCGGGTGAAGGCCTGCTGCATGAGGGCGCGCAGCTGCCGGTGCTCCGGGCCGTCGATGTTGCTGATGAAGCCGGGGTCGCCCTCCAGGCCGGAGACGGAGCCGAGCGACGGGGCGTCCGGCGCGAACAGCGCGGCCCGCCCGAACGCCGGGTCGGTGAGCACCTGCCGGACGTCGGGGTAGCGGGTGATCAGCCAGGCGGGCGTGCCGTTGGGCAGCGCGGTGAGCCGGGGCGCGCCGTGCGCGGCGGGCTTGCGGCGGTGCAGGGGAATCAGCGTGCGCTCATCGATGGACATGGATCCTCCGGCGGCCCCGTGGGCGGGGTTCGTGGCCAATGGGTCTGCCACCAGCTTTGCCGGGGTGTGCACGATCGATCCAGAAGATCGTCAAAGACGCTCTGGAATATTCCGCCATTCGTGTAATCCGCACGTCGAATCAGCTTCGTAGTGGGTGCCTCCGGCTAGCATCACTGGCGTTTCCGTTCGTCCGCCATCGAAAAGCCTGGGAGCACGTGCTGTCCGCCATTGCCCGTCGGGTCAGATGTCCGCTTCCACCCGTCTCTGCCGGATTATTCGAGGCGTGATAAATCACGCTGTGCCCGCCGGCAGTAGTGATCGGATTTTCTTAGGAATCGGATTTCCATAGGACCGCGTGTTCGCAGTCGAAACGAGTTTCTCCGTCCAGGGAATTCGTGAACGCGAACCGAACCCCCGGATTGGACCATGACCTCCTCGCCCCTCGACGTGCCCAGCGAACGGATCGCGATCACCGGGATCGGCTGCCGCCTGCCCGGCCACGCCAACGACCACCGGTCGTACTGGCGCAACCTGCTGGCGGGCCGGGACTGTCTCGTCCCGACGCCGGCCGACCGCTACGACGTCGCGTCGCTGGGCAGCCGGGACCGGGCCAAACCGGGGCGGCTGATCGGCGGCCGGGGCGGGTACATCGACGGCTTCGACACCTTCGACCCGGAGTTCTTCGCCATCAGCCCGCGCGAGGCCGCCTACATGGACCCGCAGCAGCGCAAGCTGCTGGAGGTCACCTGGGAGGCGCTGGAGGACGGCGGGCAGCGGCCGTCGGAGCTCGCGGGCCGGGACGTCGGGGTGTACGTCGGCGCGTTCACCCTGGACTACAAGATCCTCCAGTTCGCCGACCTCGGCTTCGAGACGCTCGCCGCGCACACCGCCACCGGCACCATGATGACGATGGTGTCGAACCGGATCTCGCACTGCTTCGACTTCCGCGGCCCGAGCGTCTCGATCGACACCGCGTGCAGCTCCTCGCTGGTCGCGGTGCACCTGGCCTGCCAGAGCCTGCTCCGCGGCGAGACCGAACTCGCCCTGGCCGGCGGCACGTTGCTGCACATGGCGCCGCAGTACACGATCGGCGAGACGAAGGGCGGGTTCCTCTCGGCGGACGGCCGCTCGCGGGCCTTCGACGCCGCCGCCGACGGGTACGTGCGGGCCGAGGGCGTCGGCGTGGTGGTGCTCCGCCGGCTGTCGGACGCGCTGCGCGACGGCGACCCGGTGCACGCGGTGATCATCGGCAGCGGCGTCAACCAGGACGGCCGCACCAACGGCATCACCGTGCCGCGGGCGGACGCCCAGGTCACGCTGATCGAGCGGGTGTGCGCCGAGGCCGGGGTGCGGCCCGGCGGCCTGCAGTACGTCGAGGCGCACGGCACCTCGACCCCGGTCGGCGACCCGATCGAGGCCAATGCGCTCGGCCGGGTGCTCGCGGTCGGGCGGCGGCCGGGGGAACGCTGCTACGTCGGCTCGGTCAAGACCAACATCGGGCACGCCGAGTCCGCCGCCGGAGTGGCCGGGCTGATCAAGACGGCGCTGGCGCTCGAGCACCGGCGGATCCCGCCGCACATCAACCTGGAGCGGCCGAACCCCGACATCGACCTCGACGCGCTGCCGTTCGAGATCCCGCGCACCGCCGTCGACTGGCCCGAGCACGAGGGGCCGGCGCGGGCGGGGGTCAACTCCTTCGGCTTCGGCGGCACCAACGCGCACGTCCTGCTGGAGGAGCCGCCGCCGCGCGAGCCCGTCGCCCCGGATCCCGCGGCACTGCCCGCGCCGGCGTCCACGGTGCTACCGCTGAGCGCCCGCGACGCGGCCGCACTGCCCGAGCTGGCCGCCGGCATCCGCCGTGAACTCGCCGACGGCACGGACCTCGTGGACCTCGCGCACACCCTCGCGCACCGGCGCGAGCACCTGCCCGAGCGCCTCGCCGTCGCGTACGCCTCCCGGGAGTCCCTGGACGAGGCGCTGGCCGCGTACGAGCGCGGCGAACCGCACCCCCGGGTGGTCCAGGGGCGGGCCCGCGAGCGCCGACAGCGCCGGCTGGCCTGGGTGTTCACCGGCATGGGGCCGCAGTGGTGGGCGATGGGCCGCGGGCTGTACGCGAGCGAGCCGGTCTACCGCGAGGCGGTCGACGCGTGCGACCGGGAGATCCGCGCGCAGGCCGGGTGGTCGCTGCTCGACGAACTCGCCCGCGGCGAGGGCGAGTCGCGGATGGCCGAGACCTGGCTCGCGCAGACCGCCAACTTCGCTCTCCAGGTCGGTCTTTCGGCGCTGTGGCGGAGCCGCGGCCTGCGGCCGGACGCGGTCGTCGGGCACAGCACCGGCGAGGTCGCCGCGTTCCACGAGGCCGGGGTGTACGACCTGGCCGACGCCGTCACGGTGGTGCTGCACCGCAGCCGCCTCCAGCACCGCCTCGCCGGGACGGGCACGATGCTCGCCGTCGGCCTGCCGGAGGCCGACGCGGAGCGCCGGATCCGCCCGCACCGCGAGCGGGTGTCGCTGGCGGCCGTGAACGGACCGAGCGCGGTTACCCTCGCGGGCGACGCCGACGCGCTCGGCGCCCTCGCCGAGGAACTGCGGCAGGAGCGGGTGTTCGCGAAGTTCCTGGACGTCGAAGTCCCCTACCACAGCGTGCGGATGGACCCGATCCGCGAGGAGCTGCTGACGGCGCTCGCGGGCATCAAGCCGCGCGCGGCGCAGGTCCCGCTCTACCTGACCGCCGACGAGGGCCGCGCCCTCGGGCCCGAGCTGGACGCCGCGTACTGGTGGCGCAACGTCCGCCACCCGGTGCGCTTCAGGGCCGCCGTCGAGCTGATGGCCGA
This sequence comes from Kitasatospora sp. NPDC059747, assembly GCF_042732955.1. Classification (NCBI taxonomy): domain Bacteria; kingdom Bacillati; phylum Actinomycetota; class Actinomycetes; order Kitasatosporales; family Streptomycetaceae; genus Kitasatospora; species Kitasatospora sp. NPDC059747. The sequence continues at coordinate 119,883 of NZ_JBHWGV010000006.1, forward strand.
GGACGGGTACGGGCTGTACCTGGAGGTCGGCCCGCACCCGGTGCTCGGCCACGCGATCCGCGAGTGCCTGGCGGACCGCGACCCGGACGTCCGCGCGCTGCCCTCCGTCCGTCGCCGCGAGGACGAGCCCGAGCGCGTCGCCCGCACCCTCGCCGAGCTGCACACCCTCGGGGTGGAGCCGTCCTGGCCGGCCCTCCACCCGGCCGGCCGCGCGGTGCCGCTGCCCTGCTACCCGTGGCGGCGCGACCGGTACTGGGCCGAGCCGAAGCCGGTCGAGCAGGTCCGGCGCGGCGAGTCGGACCACCCGCTGCTCGGCCGCCGGACCGCCGCCGCGCAACCGACCTGGGAGATCGCGCTCGACGTCGAGAAGCTGCCGTACCTGTCCGATCACCGCATCGAGGGCAGCGCGGTGTTCCCGGCCGCGGGCTACCTGGAGATGGCCGCCCAGGCCGTCCGGACGCTGACCGGCGGGACGGACGCGGTGCTCGCCGACGTCGACCTCGCCCGGGCGCTGGTGCTCTCCGACGCGGAGCCCACCAGGGCGCAGTTCTCCTTCCTTCCGGACGACGGCCGGTTCGGCGTCGCGTCGCTGCCCGCCGGCGCCGACCCGGTGGTGCACGCGAGCGGCCGGATCCGCACCGGCCAGCGCCGTGCCCACGGGCCCGCGCTCGACGCCGACGCCGTCCGCGCGCGCGGCACCCGTCACGGGAAGGCCGACTGCTACCGCGCGCTGGCCGCCCGGGGCTACCACTACGGCCCCGCCTTCCAGGCCGTCGACGAGGTGTGGACGGCACCCGGCGAGGCGCTCGCCCGGATCAGCCCCACGGTCGAGGACGCCGCCGGCCACCACGTGCACCCGGTGCTGCTCGACGCGTGCTTCCAGACGCTCCTCGCCGCCCAGGTGCTCCAGAGCGACGGCGACGGCGTGCGGCTGCCGGTGTCGATCGGCGAGGTGCGCCTCGGCCCGGTCGGCGACCAGCCGGTCTGGGCCCACGCGACCGTCACCCGCGACACCGGGGACGAGCTCCTCGGCGACCTCGCCGTGTACGCCGAGGACGGTGCCCCGCTCGGCCGGATCACCGGCTTCCGCGTCGCCGACGTCGCCCGCGCCGCCTCCTCCGTCGGCCTCGCCACCATCGACGGCTGGCTCACCGAACTCGCCTGGGTGGAGGCACAGGAGTCCGAGGAGGTGCAGGGGCCCGAGGAGGCCGGGGAGTCCGAGGAGACCGACGCCGGAGGCCTCGTCCTGCTCGCCGACGCGGGCGGCCTCGCCGAACGCCTGGCCGCCCGGGCGGGGGAGCGCGGCATCCGCTGCCACCTCGTGCGGCCCGGCGACGGCTACCGGCACACCCCCGAAGGCTCCACCGTCCGCCCTGGGGCGGCCGAGGACTTCACCCGCCTCCTCGCCGACCTCGACCCCGCGTTCCGTACGGTCGCCCACCTCTGGAACCTCGACCAGCCCCGCCTGGACGACTCCCTCCACACCGACCTCGACCGCCTGGCCGGCCTCGGCACCTACTCGCTCGTCGCCCTCGCCCAGGCCCTGCCCGACGCGCGACCGGACGGACGGCTGCACATCGTCACCCGCGGCACCCAGGCCACCGGCCCCGACGACCGCGTCGAACCGCTCGGCGCCCCCGCGTGGGGCCTCGGCCGGGTGCTGTGGCAACAGGAACTCGTCGCCCAGCGCGGCACGTTGATCGACCTGGACGGCGCCACCGGGCGCGGAAGGCCGATCGGCCTCGACGCCCCCACGGACCTGCTCGACGAGGTCGACGCGCTGCTGCGCGAACTGACCGCGTCGGCCGCGCACGGCGAGCAGGAGATCGCCCTGCGCGGCGGCCGCCGCCTCACCAGCCGGCTGCGCCCCGCCGAGGGGCTCACCAAGCCGCTGCCGCTGAGCCTGCGGCCCGACGGCAGCTACCTCGTCACCGGGGCGTTCGGCGCCCTCGGCCGGCTGCTGTGCCGCACCCTCGTGCGGCGCGGCGCCCGGCGGCTGATTCTGCTCGGCCGCACCGCCCTGCCCGGGCGCGACCAGTGGCGGCACACCGACCCCGACAGCCCGGCCGGTGCCCGCATCGCCTTCCTGCGCGAGCTGGAGGCACTCGGTGCCGAGGCCCTCGTGGCGCCGGTGGACGTCACCGACGAGACCGCCCTCGGCGCCTGGCTCGCCGACTACCGGGACCGCCAACTCCCGCCCGTCCGGGGCGCGTTCCACCTCGCCGGACAGGTCCGCGACACCCTGCTCCCGCAGATGGACCGCGCGGCCTTCGACGCCGGCTACCTGCCCAAGGTGGCCGGCGGCCACCTCCTGCACCGGCTGCTCCGCGACGAACCGCTCGACCACTTCGTGCTGTTCGCCTCCGTCGCCTCCCTGCTCACCACCGCCGGACAGACCAACTACGCGGCGGGCAACGCCTTCCTCGACGCGCTCGCCCACCACCGCCGCGCCGACGGCCTGCCCGCGATCAGCCTCGACTGGGGCCCGTGGGCCACCGGCATGATCGAGGAGCTCGGCCTCGTCGCCCACTACCGGGACGCCCGCGGCATGAGCTCGCTCCCGCCCGAGGCCGGCACCGCCGTCCTGGAACGGGTGATCGGGCAGGACCGGGCCCAGCTGCTCGTCGCGACCGTCGTCGACTGGCCGGTCTTCCTCGCCTGGTACCCCGCGCCGCCGCCGCTCGTCGCCGACCTGGCGGCCGACGCCGCCGAACCCGCCCAGGCCGAGACCGGCGGCCTCCTGGCCGCCTTCCGCGCCGCCGACCCGGCGGGCCGCCATGCCTTGGTCGCCGAGCGCTTCGCCGCCGCCGTCGCCGCGGTGCTGCGGATCGGCGCCGAGCGGATCGACGAGGACACCCGGCTCGGCGCGCACGGCCTGGACTCGCTGCTCGCCATGGAGCTGCGCGCCCGCGTCCTCGGCGAACTCGGCGTCGCGCTGCCGGTGGTGGCCCTGCTGAGCAACGGCCCGGCCGGCGAACTGCTGGACCTCCTGCACGACGGCCTCGCCGCCCTGGCCGCCGACGACGGCACGGCCGCGCGCGCGGCCGTCGACCTGCACACCGACGAGCGGTGCTACCCGCTCACCCACAACCAGAAGGCGCTCTGGTTCCTCAAGCAGCTCCACCCCGACGGCTTCGCCTACAACATCGGCGGCGCCGTCGAGGTCCGCACCGCGATCGACCCCGGCCTGTTCGCCGAGGCCTTCCGCGCCGTCGTCGCCCGCCATCCCGCGCTGCGCGCCGCCTTCACCGCGGAGGAGGGCCGCCCGGTGCAGCGGATCCGGGACGAGGCCGTCGTCGACACGGCACTGGTCGACGTCGAGGGCCGGCCCTGGGCGGAGGTCCGGGACCTGATCGTCGCGGAGTACCGCAAGCCGTACGACCTGGAGCGCGACCCGCTGGTGCGGCTGCGGATGTTCCGGCGCGGGCCGGAGCACTGGGTGCTGATGAAGGCCGTCCACCACATCGTGTCGGACGCGATCTCGACGTTCACCTTCATCGAGGAGCTGTTCGAGGTCTACGAGGCGCTGACGGCGGGCCGCACGCCCGAGCTGCCGCCGGTGCCCGCCCGCTACCTCGACTTCCTCAACCACCAGAACCGCTTCCTGGCCGGTCCCGAGGCCCGCCGGATGCTCGACTACTGGCGCGGCCACCTGCCCGCCGAGGTGCCGATCCTCAGCCTGCCCACCGACCGGCCGCGGCCGGCCGTGCAGACGCACAACGGCGCGTCGGTCTTCTTCCAGCTGGACGCCGAGCTCAGTGCGCGTGTGCACGAGCTGGCCCGCGCGCACAACGCCACGCCGTTCATGGTCCTGCTGAGCGCCTACTACCTGCTGCTGAACCGCTGGTCCGGGCAGGAGGACATCATCGTCGGCAGCCCGGTGACCGGGCGCACGCAAGAGGAATTCGCCTCCGTCTACGGGTACTTCGTCAACCCGCTGCCGCTGCACGTGAGCCTGGCCGGGGAGCCGACGGTCGCCGAGCTGCTGGGGCGGGTCCGGGAGACGGTGCTCGGCGGGCTGGACAACCAGGAGTACCCGTTCGTGCTGCTGGTCGAGCAGTTGGGGCTCCAGCACGACCCCAGCCGCTCGGCGGTGTTCCAGGCGATGTTCATCCTGCTCACCCACAAGGTCGCCGTCGAGCGCGACGGCTACCGCCTCGACTACATCGAACTTCCTGAGGAAGAAGGCCAGTTCGACCTGACGCTCTCCGCCTACGAGGAGGCGGCGGACGGCTGCTTCCACTGCGTGTTCAAGTACAACTCCGACCTCTTCGACGCCCCGACCGTCGAGCGGATGGCCGGGCACTACCGCAACCTCGTGGACGCCATGACGCGCGCCGCCGCCGAGCGGCCCACCGACCGGCTGCCGATGCTCGGCGCGGACGAACGGCGGCTCGTGCTCACCGAGTTCAGCGGCGCCGGACGCGTCCTGGACCACGACGTGCCGCTGCCCGACCTGTTCGCCAAGGCCGCCGCCGAACACCCCGAGGCCGTCGCCGTGGTGGCGCCCGGCCGCACGGGGCCAGCCGAGGCGCGGCGGCTCACCTACGCGGAGCTCGACCACCGCTCCCAGCGGGCCGCCCTGCGGCTGCGCGAACTCGGCGTGCGGGAGGGCTCGGTGGTGGCGGTCTGCCTGGCCAAGTCGCCCGAGCTGATCGGCACGCTGCTCGCGGTCTGGCGGGCGGGCGCCGCCTACCTGCCGCTCGACCCCGGGCACCCGGCCGACCGCCTCGCCTACCAGGTCGCCGACGCGGGCGCCGTCCTCGTCGTCGTCGACCAGGAGCTCCCGGCCCCGGCGGGGCTGCCCGTCCCGCTGGTGACCCTGGAGGACCTGGCGGGGCCGGCGGCCGAGGACGCCCCGCTGCCCGGCACCGACCCGGACCGGCCCGCGTACGTGATCCACACCTCCGGCTCGACCGGCCGCCCGAAGGCCGTCCGGGTGGCCCACCGCAGCCTCGCCGCGGTCGCCGCGGGCTGGCGGGCCGAGTACCGGCTGGACACCGACGTCCGGGTGCACCTGCAGATGGCCGGCGTCTCCTTCGACGTCTTCACCGGCGACCTCGCCCGGGCGCTCGGCTCGGGCGGCACGCTCGTCCTGGTCGACCGGGAGCTGCTCTTCGACCCCGCCCGGCTGTACCGGACGATGCGCGAAGAGGCCGTCGACGGCGGTGAGTTCGTCCCGGCGGTCGCCCGCGCCCTGCTCGCCCACTGCGAACGCGAGGGCCTGCGGCTGGACTTCCTGCGGCTGCTGGTCGTCGGCTCCGACCTCTGGAAGGCCGGCGAGCACGCCCGGCTGAGCGCCCTGTGCGGCCCGCGGACCCGGGTGGTCAACTCCTACGGCCTGACCGAGGCCACCGTGGACAGCACCTACTTCGAGGGGCCGGTGGACGCCCTGGAGCCGGGCCGGCTGGTGCCCATCGGGCGGCCGTTCCCCAACAGCGCGCTCTACATCCTCGACCGCCACGGCGAGCCGGTGCCGCCGGGCGTCCCCGGCGAACTGTGGATCGGCGGCGCGGGCGTGGCCGACGGGTACCCGAACGACCCCGGGCAGACCGCCGAGCGCTTCACCACCCTCGACCTGGACGGGCCGGTCCGGCTCTACCGCACCGGCGACCTCGGCCACTGGGACGCCGGGGGCACCGCGCACCTGCTCGGCCGGATCGACAACCAGGTGAAGGTGCGCGGCCACCGGATCGAACTCGGCGAGGTCGAGGCCCAGTTGGCCGACCGGCCGGAACTGGCGCAGGTGTGCGTGACGATCCGTCAGGACGTGGCGGGCGAGGCCGTCCTGTGCGCGTACTGCGTCCCGGCGGAGGGTTCCGTACTGGACCGCGGCGAGCTGCGGCGCCACCTGTCCGAGCGGCTTCCCACCTTCATGATCCCGTCCTGGTTCACCGAACTGCCCGCCCTGCCACTGACGTCGAGCGGCAAGGTCGACCTCGCCGCGCTGCCGGAACCGCGCGTCGAGGCCGGCGGCGACCGGCACGAGCCCCCGGTCACGCTCTACGAGACCCGGATGGCCGCCCACTGGGAGGCGCTGCTCGGGGTGGACGGGGTCGGCCTGCAGGACGACTTCTTCGAACTCGGCGGCAGCTCCATCCGGTTGATCGAGCTCATCCACCACCTGCGGACCGAGTTCAACATCGCCGTCCCGGTCGGCCGGCTCTTCGCGGTCACCACCCTGCACGGCATGGCGCGCGCCGTCGAGCAGATCATCACCGGCGAGGCGGCGGGCGGCGAGCCCCACTTGTGGTTCAACCGGGACGCGCCGCCCGAGCGGACGGTGTTCTGCTTCCCGCCCGCCGGCGGGCACGGCCTGGTCTACCGCCAGCTCGCCGCGCACCTGCCCGGCCACCGGATCGCCGCCTTCAACTACCTCTCCGGGGAGGACAAGGCGGCCCGGTACGCGGACCTCGTCGAGGCGCTGCACGAGGACGGCCCGTACGCCCTGCTCGGCTACTCGCTCGGCGGCAACCTCGCCTTCGAGGTGGCCAAGGAGCTGGAGCGGCGCGGCCGCGCGGTGAGCGCCGTCGTCGTCCTGGACTCCTACCGGATCACGGAGGCCTACGCGCTCGGCGAGGAGCACCTCGCCGCGTTCGAGCGGGAGCTCCGCGAGCACCTGCATCGGCACACCGGGTCGACGATCGTCGCCCAGGAGACCCTCGAACAGGCCCGGGACTACCTGGAGTTCTGCAGCCGAACACCCAACACCGGCACCGTCGTCGCTCCGCTCACCGTGGTCTGCGACCGCGAGCAGGTGGTCCTCCACACGGGCGGGTCGGGTGGCTCCTGGCAGGGCGCCTCCACCGCGGGCACCGCGGTGCTCGGCGGGCACGGCACCCACGCCGAGATGATGGACGGCGAATTCGCCGCCCGGAACGCCGAGTTGGCGGGCACGATCCTGGCCGGAGGCGGCGCCGATGGCCACGCCTGACCGCGGCCAGGACTGGACCGCCCGGGAGCGCCCTCCCGGCGGCCCGCCCCGGGTGATCGTCATCGGCGCGGGCATCGCGGGCCTCGCCACCGGCTGCTACGCGCAGATGAGCGGCATGGAGACGCGCATCTTCGAGAAGCACGTGCTGCCCGGCGGCTGCTGCACCGCATGGTCCCGCGACGGCTACCTCTTCGACTACTGCATCGACTGGCTGATCGGCACCGCACCGGGCGCCGGCGGTCACCAGGTGTGGCGCGAACTCGGCGCGCTGGACGGCAAGTCGGTGACCGAGTTCGACGTCTTCAACCGCGTCGTCGACGAGCACGGCCGGGCCGTCACCTTCTACAACGACCCCGACCGGCTCGAACGGCACCTGCTGGAGACCTCCCCGGCCGACGCGCCGCTGATCCGCTCCTTCTGCAAGGACTTCCGCCGCTTCGCCGCGCTCGACCTGCCCTGGGAGGTGACGCCCCCGCCACTGCGGACGGCGGCCCAGCGCCTGCGCACCGCGCGCGCCGTCCTGCCCGCGTTCCGGCTGTTCTGGCGCACCGCGACCACCCCGATGCGGGGCTTCGCCGACCGCTTCCAGGACCCGCTGCTCCGGCGGGCCCTGCCCAACATGTTCCTCCAGGAGCCGGCCGGCTTCCCGCTGCTGCCGTACCTGTACACGCTGGCCGCCGCGCACAACGGCAACGCCGGTTTCCCGCAGGGCGGTTCGCTCGGGCTGGCCCGCTCGGTGGAGGAGCGCTACACCTCGCTCGGCGGGGTGGTCGGCTACCGCCGCCGGGTCGAGCGGATCCTGGTCGAGGACGGCCGGGCGGTCGGGGTGCGGCTGCGGGACGGCAGCACGCACTACGCCGACCACGTGGTGTCCGCGTGCGACGGCCCGACCACCGTCGACCGCCTGCTGGAGGGCCGCTGGACGAGCCCGACGGCGGACCGGCTCTACCACGAACTCCTCGACAGCCCGGGCAACTTGTACCCGGCCGCCGTCTCGGTCTTCGTCGGCGTCGACGGCCCGCTGCCGCCCGGCGGGGCGCACAGCACGACGTACCTGCTCACCCCCGAGGAGGGCGCCCGGCTGCCCGGCGCGCTCCAGGACAGCCTCGTGGTGCAGCTGCGTTCGCGCTACGGCGACGGGTTCGCGCCGCCGGGCAAGTCGATCCTGCACTGCATGTACTTCAGCGACCACGCCTCGTGGAAGGCGCTCCGCGCGGCCGACCGCCGGGCGTACCGCGCGAGGAAGCAGGAAGTCGCCGACTTCGTCCGGGAGTTCCTGGAGCGGACGCACCCGGGGCTGGCGGGCCGGATCGAGCTGCTCACCGTGGCCTCGCCCGTCACGACCGAGCGGTTCACCGGCAACACCTACGGCAGCATCCTCGCCTGGCAGGCGTTCTCCGACGCCGAGGACGCCGCCAACCGGCTGGTCAACAAGGACCGCATGCGGCTGCCGGGGCTGAGCGGCTTCTCGATGGCGGGCCAGTGGGTCGGCATGGGCGGCCTGATCCGGGCGGCCACCAGCGGGCGGTTCGCCGTCCAGTACCTCTGCCGGGAACTCGGCCTGGAGTTCCGGGCCTGGCCCAGCGACGACCAGGAGCCCTGGCACCCCGGCAAGTGGGGCCGGGTGCCGCGGCTCGGCCGGGCGGACCTCGGGGCCGTGGAGACGACCGTGGGAGCGGCGGAATGAGTTCGACGACCAGGCCGGACATGGTGATCGTCGGAGGCGGCCTCAGCGGCCTGTCCACCGGTTGCTACGGCCAGATGAACGGCTACCGCACCAAGGTGCTGGAGATGCACGAGATCCCCGGCGGCTGCTGCACCGGCTGGGAGCGCGGCGACTTCACGTTCGACCCCACCATCAGCTGGCTGCTCGGCAGCGGTCCGGGCAACGAGATGCACCAGATCTGGCTGGAGCTGGGCGCCCTCCAGGGCAAGCGGATGCGCAACTTCGACGCCTTCAACGTCGTGCGCGGGCGGGACGGCCGGGCGGTCTACTTCTACTCCGACCCGGACCGGCTGGAGGCGCACCTGCTCGGCCTCTCGCCGGCCGACGCCCGCCCGATCAGGCAGTTCTGCGGGGACCTGCGCCGGTTCCGCCGCTGCCTCACGCTCTACCCGTTCCTCAGCCCGGTCGGGCTGATGAGCCGCTGGGCGCGGTACCGGATGCTGGCGTCGTTCGTCCCGTACTTCAACCTCATCCGCCGCTCGCTCGGCGTCCTCATGACGGACTACTCTCAGCGCTTCCAGGACCCCTTGCTGCGCGAGGCGTTCAACTTCATCCTCTACGAGAAGCACCCCAACTTCCCGGTGCTGCCGTTCTACTTCCAGCTGGCCGCCCACGAGGGCCTGTCGGCCGGGGTGCCGGAGGGAGGTTCGCTCGGGCTGGCGCGCTCGATCGAGGACCGTTACCGGCGGCTCGGTGGCGAACTGCTGTGCAACACCAAGGTGGTGGAGATCCTCGTCGAGGACGACCGCGCGGTGGGGGTGCGGCTGAGCGACGGCACCGAGATCCCGGCGGACGTCGTGGTGTCGGCCTGCGACGGCCGGGCGACGGTGATGGACCTGCTCAAGGGCCGCTACCTGAACGACACGTACCGCCGCCTGTACACCGAGTGCATCGACCAGCGGGACCAGGTCTTCCCCGGCTACGTCGCCGTCTTCCTCGGCCTGCGCGAGCCGTTCCCGGTCGGCGACCCGTGCACGACGTACCTGCTCGACGAGGACCTCGCCGGGCGGCTCACCGGGATCCGGCACCCGAGCATCAACATCCAGTTCCGCAGCCGCCACTACCCGGAGCTCTCCCCGGCCGGCACCGGCGTCGTGTTCGCGAGCTACTTCAGCGACATCGCCCCCTGGCGGGCGCTGAGCACCGGCCCCGAGCAGGCCGCCCGGATCCGCCGCGGCGAGGAGCTGCACACCCTGCCGGTCGGGCGCGGCCGGGAGTACCAGCGGGAGAAGCGGCGGGTGCGCGACGCCGTCATCGAGCTGCTCGAACGCCACCACCCCGGCATCCGGTCCGCGATCACCGTCAAGGACGTGTCGACCCCGCTGACCCAGCTGCGCTACACCGGCAACTACGACGGCTCGGTGCTCGGCTGGCAGCCCTTCGTGGAGAGCGGCGAGACCATGGAGGAGGAGATCAAGCGCAACGGCCCGGTGCTGCCCGGCCTGCGCGACTTCTACCTCTCCGGGGTGTGGGCCACCACCGGCGGCCTGATCCGGGCCGCCGCCTCCGGCCGGCACGTCATGCAGTTCATCTGCCACGACGAGGGCCGCCCGTTCACCGCTTCGGTGGACGACATCGCCCCGCCGCCCACCCATCTCGTCGACCGTGTCGGTCGGTTCTGAGTTCTTCGGTCGGTTCTGAGTTCTGAGGAGCACACCTGTGGTTCGGATCGAGAAGTGGATCGTCCGCGAGCACGTCGAGGGCGTACCGGACGTCGAGCGGACGTACGAGAAGGTGGTCGAGGACGTCGAGGTCCGGCTGGCCCCGGACGAGATGCTGTTCCGCACCCGGTACGTCTCGGTGGACCCGTACCTCCAGGGGATCACCCTGGACACGCCCATCGGCGACCACGCGGGCGGCGACTCCGTCATGGAGGTGGTCGAGGCGGGGCCGCGGGCGCGGTTCGCCGTCGGCGACCTGGTGCACGGCTTCGGCGGCTGGCGCAGCCACGTCATCGGGACGGGCGCCGCGACGCCGTGGCAGACCGGGACGTTCCCGATGGTCTTCCCCGAGTACCGGCTGCTCGACCCCGCGCACTACGACGAGGCGCTGCCGCTGTCGACGGTGCTCGGTGTGCTGGGCGGCTCGGGCATGACGGCGTGGGCGACGGTGACGAAGTTCCTGGACGTCCGGCCCGGGGACACCGTCGTGGTCGGCGGCGCGTCCGGCTCGGTCGGCTCGCTGGTCGGCCAGCTGGCGCGGCTGCGCGGCGCCCGGGTGGTGGGCACGACCGGCTCGCCCGCCAAGGTGGCCCGGCTGAGCGGGCTCGGCTTCGACGCGGTCGTGCTGTACCGCGACGGGGACGACCCCGAGCGGCTGCGCGAGGACCTGGCCAAGGCGGCGCCGGCCGGCGTCGACCGGTACTTCGACAACCTCGGCGGGACGCTGACCGACGTCGTGTTCACGATGCTGAACATCGACAGCCGGGTCGCGGTGTGCTGGCAGTGGGCCAGCCAGGTCGGCGGGGACTGGACCGGGCCGCGGCTGCTGCCGATGATCATGTTCCCGCGGACGACGATCCGCGGGATCTTCGCGCCGGAGTGGTTCACCGACGAGAACTGGGCGGGCCTGCGGGAGGAGGTGGGCGGCCTGGTGCGCCGGGGCGAGATCGCCTACGAGCAGACCGTGCACCGCGGCTTCGACAGCATCCCGGCCGCCTACCGGAGCCTGTACACGGACCGGGCGGCCAGCCGGGGCAAGGTGCTCGTAGAGCTGTGAACGGGTTTTCCCGGGGAAGGCGTTGGCGGATCGGCGGCCGTGCGGCTATGCTCCCCGGCGATGACGACTCTCTCCTCTCTCAGGATGGAGGTCCCGTCCGCGCAAGGTGAGTGCTGATGGCCACTCACTCCGCGAACCGGGATCCCCGTCTCCTCCGCTGGCTGCGCGTGCGCGAGTTCGCCGTGCCGCCCACCATGATCGAGTCCGCGACCGCCCGCCGCCGCACCGGCGACTGGGCCGGGGCGTGCGCCGCCGCGCGGCTCGACGTCGACCTCGACCTCAAGACCGCCGCCCGTGCCCACGGCCGCGCGTTCGTCGAGCAACTCCGCGCCGACCTCCGTAGGTTGGCGCCCGACCTGCTGCGCTGGCACCTGCCCAGGACCGCTCCGGACGGGCTGCTGCGGGCCGGCCTGACCGTCCCGCTCGCCCGGTACGCCGGCACCGGGCGCGACGGGCGGAGCCCCGTGCACCTGGTGGTCCGCACCCCGCCCGCGTGGGCGGACGGCGGCCAGCGGATCAGTCTCGCGCTGTGGTCCGACGGCGCGGACGCGGGCGCGCATCCGCATCCGCGGCCGAGCCGCCGCTACCGGCTCGACCTGCACCGGCACCTCTGGGACGCCGACCGCGCAGGCGAGTTGGGCGCGCGCGGCGGCGACGGCGCGGCGCAGCCGGTGCATCCGGCCGTGCCGCCGGGCCTGCCGTGCGCCGTCGACCGCTGGGCGGCGGAGGCGCGCGTCCTGCTGGCGGCCGACGGGCTGCCCGCGGGCCCCGTCGCCGTCCGGCTCGGGGGCCGCCACCGGCTCGTCCTCGGCGTCGACGGCACGCCCGCGCCCGGCGTGACGGACGGGCTGCCGGTGCTGCCCGACGCGGCGACGTGGATCCCGCCGGACGTGGAACTGCTGCGCGCCGGGCTCGTCGAGCCCGACCGGTTGCACCCGCTGGTGGCCGCCGCCCTGGTGGCCGGTCACGTCCCGGCGGCCCGGATGCGGCCCCCCGACGGGCCGCGGTTCGTCGACTGCCGGGGCTCCCGGCACCGGATCGGGCTGGTGGACGGGGTGTTGGCCGCGCTCGACCACGACCCCGAGGAGCTCCGCCGCGAGGAGCTGCTCGTCGGCCTCGGGGGCCCGCCCCTGCCGTGCTTGCGGGCGATCGACCTCACCCACAGGAGCCCGGCCGGGCTCGACGGCGTCCGTGAACTCCTGGACCACGGCGACACCGCCGGGGCCCTCGCCGTCGTCGAGGAACTGCTCGGCCCGGCCGCCGTGCTGCGCGACGGACCGCTGCGGGACGAACTGGAGGCCGCGGCGCAGCGCCGGATCGCGTACGGCCTCTACCGCGCCGGCCTGACCGGCGGTCACTGCCCGCCCAGGCCCCGCCCCCTCCACTCCTGGTGCTCGCGGCACAGCCGCTGCTACTGACCCTCCGTCAAAAAGGTGATCCCCATGGCTCTTTCCGTCCTGCCCGAAAACTCCGAACTCACCGTCGCCGCGGACCTGTTGGCACTCCTTGCCGACACCGCCACCGAACTCCGCCCGGACGACCAGCTGGAGGCCCTGACCCTCGCCGTGGCCGCCGACCTCCCCGTGCTCCTCTGGGGCGAGCCGGGCATCGGCAAGACCGCCGCCCTCACCCAGCTCGCCACCTCCCTCGACCTCCCGCTCACCACCGTGATCGCCAGCGTCCACGAACCCTCCGACTTCTCCGGACTGCCGATCGTCGGCGACGACCCCGCCGAACAGGGCGTCCCGCTGGCCCCGCCGGACTGGGCGGTGCGCCTCGTCCGGGCCGGGCGCGGGCTGCTGTTCCTCGACGAGCTGTCCACCGCGCCGCCCGCCGTGCAGGCCGCGCTGCTCCGGCTGGTCCTGGAGCGCCGCATCGGCGCCCTCCAACTCCCGCCCGGTGTGCGGATCGTGGCCGCCGCCAACCCGCGTTCCTCGGCCGCCGACGGCTGGGAGCTGAGCCCGCCGCTCGCCAACCGCTTCGTCCACCTCCAGTGGGTCCACGACCACGAGGTCGTCGTCCGCGGCCTCGGCGGCACCTGGCCGCGCGCCACCCTGCCGAGCCTCGACCGGGCCGCCCTCCCCGAGGCGGTGGCCTTCGCCCGGCGCGCCGTCTGCGGGCTGCTCGCCGCCCGTCCCAAGCTCGTCCACCAGCTGCCGAGCAGCGAGGCCCGCCGCGGCGGCGCCTGGCCGTCCCCGCGCAGCTGGGACATGGCGCTGCGCCTGATCGCCTTCGCCACGGCCGCCGGCTCCTCGCGGGACGTCCTGTCGCTGCTCGTGCGCGGCACCGTCGGGGACGGCCCCGGGCTGGAACTCCTCGCGAGCATCGACCGGATGGACCTGCCGGACCCGGAGGACCTCCTCGCCGACCCGGCCGCCGCCGGCCTGCCCGAGCGCGGCGACCTGCGCCAGGCCGTCCTCGACGGCGTCGTGGCCGCCGTCCGCAACCGGGCGACGCGCGAACGCTGGGACGCGGCCTGGGCGTTGCTCGTCCGCGCGATGGAGACCGGCGCCCCGGACGTCGTGGTCGTCCCCGCCACCACGCTCGCCTCGCTGCGCCGCGACGACTGGGACGTGCCGGCCGCGATCGACCGGCTCGCCGGGGCGGTGACGCTGTCCCGGCGCGCGGACGCGGCGGCGGGCCGGGTGGCGGACCGGGTGGCGGCGCTCGCGGGCAAGGGCGGCCGGTGACGGCGACGGTGAGCGCGGCCGCCCTCGGTCTCGACGTCGACAAGCTCTTCGCCGCCCGCCTGATGGCCGCCCGGGCCCGCCCCTACCTGGCGACGGCGCTGTTCGCCCTGCACGTGGCGGAGTCGAGGGACGTGCCCACGATGGCCGTCGACGCCCACTGGCGCTGCTACGTCTCCCCGGGCTTCGTCGCCCGGACACCGGTCGAGGACCTCGCCGGGGTGTGGGTGCACGAGGTGTCGCACCTCCTGCGCGACCACCACGGGCGCAGCGCGCGCTACGCGAAGCGGCACGGGCTGACCGGTCCGGCGGAGCAGCTGCGGATGAACATCGCGGCCGACTGCGAGATCAACGACGACGTCTACGGCGACGGCCTCGTGTGCCCCGAGGGAGCCGTCGTCCCGGCGGACCTGGAGCTGCCGGCGGGCGAACTGATGGAGGACTACCTCGGGCGGTTCCGGCTCGGGCAGCTCACCGAGCACCTGGCCTGGCTCGACTGCGGCAGCGGCGTCGACGGCCGGCCGCGCCCGTGGGACCTGGGCCCGGACGGCGCCCACGGGCTCAGCCGGCAGGAGCGGGACGCGGTGCGCTTCCGGGTGGCCGAGGGCATCGCGGGCCGGCCGGGGAACGCCCCGGAGGGCTGGCGGCGCTGGGCCGAGGAGGCGTTCCACCCGCCGCAGCCGTGGCGGGAGCTGCTCGGTGCGGCGGTCCGCTCGGCGGCCTCGGGCGGCGGTGTGGGCCAGGACTACTCGTACGGCCGCCCGGCCCGGCGCTCGGTGAGCCTGCCCGGGATCGTCCTGCCGAGCCTGCGCCGCCGTCCGCCCCGGGTGGCGGTGGTGGTGGACACCTCGGGGTCGGTCAGCGACGCCGAACTGGGCAGCGCCCTGCTGGAGGTCGCGGCGATCGCCCGCGCGGTAGGCGGTCGGCGGGACCTGGTGACGGTGCTCTCCTGCGACGCGGCCGTGGGGACGGTGCACCCGCTGTGCAAGGCCGAGGGCATCCCGCTGATCGGCGGGGGCGGCACGGACATGCGGGAGGGGTTCACGGCGGCGCTGCGCACGCGGCCCGACGTCATCGTGGCGCTGACGGACGGCCAGACGCCGTGGCCGTCGACCAAGCCGCCGTGCCGGACGGTCGTCGGGCTGTTCCCCCGGGGCACCCCGAGGTGGGCGGAGAAGGACCCGGACTACGAGCCCCCGCCCGGGCCTCCCGCCTGGGCGCGGGTGGTGACGATCGGGTGAGCCGCGTCGTCCCGGCCGCGGGCGGCGAGCAGCGGACCGAGGGCGCGGGTGCCCGGACCGGTCCGGCCGCCGGGGCCGGGGAGCGCGGTGGTGTTGGCGGCGGTGACCGGTTCTCCGCAGTTCCCGCAGGCCATGACGGGGGTGGCGGCGTGGCCGCAGTCCAGGTGGCGGACGCGGGCCGGCGGTCCCGCCTCGCCCGCGTACCAGCGGTCGCCCCAGTTCATCAGGGCGAGCAGGACGGCGTGCAGGTCGGCGCCCTTCTCGGTGGCGCGGTAGTGCTCGCGCGGCGGGTGGTCCTGGTAGCGCTCGCGGACGAGCACGCCCTCGTCGACCAGCCGGGCGAGCCGGGCGGCCAGGGTCTTGCGGGAGATGCCCAGGTCGTGCGCCAGGTCGTCGAAGCGGCCGATGCCCGCGAGGACGTCCCGCATGATCAGGGCCGTCCAGGCGTCGCCGAACAGGTCGGTGGCGCGCGCGATCGAGCAGGCGACGTCGGCGAGGGAGGTGCGGGTCATGGCGGCCAGCCTAGACCGGTTCCTGGGTTCCCTGAGGGAACCTGTCCCTGTTAGGTTTCCTCAGGGAACGCAACATTGACTCCGGGTCAGGACTCCGGCTCCGGGGCAGGACCCCGACTCCGGGTCAGGGCCCGACCTCCATCCGGGGGCCGGGTCCGGCACCGGGCCCGGACCCGAGCAGTTAGGAGCATCGCCATGGGCACCACCCCGCACATCGAGCTCGACTCAGCGCACCCCGGTGCCATCGACGGCCGGCACATCCGCGCCCTCGCCTTCCAGGCCGTCCGCACGGCGTACCTCGCCGAGGTCGCCCCGGACGGCGGCGGGCGTCCGGCCCTGGTCGTCGGCGGCGGTCGCGGCCTGCCCGCCGCCGCACTCGCCCGCCTCGGCTACCGGGTGACCGCCGTCGACCCGTCCCCGGTGGCCACCGCGGCGGCGCGGGCAGCCCACGCGCGGGACGGGCTGGCGATCGCCGACGAGACCGCAACCGCCGAGGAACTGCCGTTTTCCGACGGGGAGTTCGACCTCGTCTACGTCGCGGACACCTTCGAGGTCACCGCCGACCTCGACCGCGTCCTCGGGCACACCGCCCGTGTCCTGCGCCCCGGCGGCACCCTCGTCTACGACACCGTCAACCGGACGCCGCTCGCGCGGCTGGTCTACCTCGGCGCGTTCCAGGCCCTCCCGATGACCCGCATCATGCCCCCGGGCCGCTACGCCGCCGACCGGCTGCGCACCCCGGCCGAACTGACCGCGGCCCTGGCCCGCCACGGCCTGCGCAACCAGGACGTCCGGGAGTTCAAGCCGCGCGACCCGCGCGCGCTCGTCCGGGCGATCCGTGCCCGCAGGGCCGGGCGGATCACCGACGACGAGATCCCGCCGCTGGTCGACTTCGTCCTCGCGGCGGGCGCCCGGCCGTTGGTCACGTACCTCGGGCACGCGCGGAGGTGAGCGCCGCCCGGTCGTGCGCGGCCCGGTCGTGCGCGGCCGTGGTGAGGCCGTCGCCCCGGTGGTGTCAGTCCGTCTCGGCCAGGTGGGCGTAGATGACGATGTCGCCGTGGGCGCCGGTGGCGTCGCCGTCGCAGGTGACCAGCCGCAGTTGGGCGTCGGCCGCCGCGGCGTAGGCGCGGTCGTCCGGGAAGCCGGCCTTCGTGTCGGCCTGGACGGCGTCGACCGCGAACCGGGCGGTGTGCCGGTCGGCGCGGGTGATGTCGATCAGGTCGCCCCGGTGCAGCGTGCCCAGCCGCCGGAACACCGCGGGGCCCTGACGGGTGTCGACGTGCCCGAGCACGACGGCCGTGCCGACCTGGCCGGGGGAGACGCCGTCGTGGTACCAGCCGGCCAGGTTCCGGTCGGTCTCGGACGGCGGCTCCAGGTGCCCCCGGCCGTCGAGCCCGACCCCCGCGACCGGCGCGTCCACGCCGATCCGGGGGATCCGGATCCGCGTCGGCGCGGCCGGGCCGAGCCCCTCGGGAGCGGGCCGGTCCGCGGCCGCCGGGGCCCGGTCCGTGGCGTCCGTCGCGGGCCCGCACGCCGCCAGCCCGCCGCCGACGGCGAGCACGAGCACCCATCGGCCGACCGCCCGTCGCCCCTGGTTCATGATCCGCATCCGGACAGACAACCGCGCCGACCGCCCCGCCGCACGGCGACGCGCCCATGACCGCGATTGGCTCGCGCTCCGACTCAGGACACCAGCGGCTCCTCCTCCACCTCCGTCAGGCGGACGGTGCACAGGCCGCCGCGCTCGGCCTTCACCTCCGTCACCTTCAGCTGCGTGCCCGGCAGGAGGATGAACTCCTCCTCTCCCGTGAACGACGAGAAGTCGCGGATGCCCACCGCCCGGGCCGGAACCACCTCGAAGAGCGTCCGCTTCCCGCGGCTGCCGAGGAACGACCGGGCCACGCCGAGCTCGGAGGTGCACGAGGAGACGCCCCACCACGTCACCGTCCGCCCGAGCGGGTACTGGGCGCGGAGGTCCAGCGGCACCCCGCGCCACAGCGGCGCGGTGCGCGCCGGCAGCCCGGACACCGCCGCGAACAGCAGGCGCAGGTAGGGGAGGTACGGCACGACCTTCGCACGGTCGGGGGAGCGCAGGACGGCGTTGATCTCCCGGTAGAACGCCGACTCGCACGTGTAGAGGTACAGCGCGGCGATCGCGTCGCCGGAGAGCCCCCGGCCCGCGTCGGCGTCCGCCCGCCGCTTGCCGAACTCGTGCGAGCGCTCGACGTGCCCGCCGAGGCCGCGCAGCAGCTCGGCGACCGGGCCGACGGCGTCCCGGAAGTCCATCAGGGGCGTATCGAACACCCCGGTGATCGCCGGGAGTTCGAGGCCCTCGTCCTTCACGCTCGCGAGGCGTTCGAGGTACAGCTGGTGCAGTTCCATCGTGGACGCGATGAACGCGCCCATGCGCTCGGCGACGCCGTCGTCCGCCTGGCCGCCCTCGGCCGCCTGCTGGTTCCAGCCCTTGCTCGGCAGCCAGTCGACCTCGTCGAGGCCGAGCGAGGCGAGGGCGGCGTTCACCGTGCCGAAGTGCTCGTCGTCGCAGAAGATGTCGCCCTGCGCGGCCGGGTTGGCGTGGTCGATGTGCCGGACCTCGACACCGGGGTACTTCTTCTCCAGCCGCTGCACGACCCGCTTCAGGCTGCGCGCGTGCGCGCCCCACCACGCGAAGACGACGGCGCGGTCCTCCTCGGCGGCCTGCTGCTTCGCGCTGAGGATCTCCTCGACGATCCGCTCCGCCACCGGCCGCCAGAACGCGGTGTGCCGGTCGGGGCCCGCCCCGCCGCTGCTGCTCGCCGTCAGGGCAGCGTTGAGCAGCAGCACGCCCTGGGTGAGCATCGCCTGGAACCACTCCGGCGGCTGGACGGTGTCCCGCTCCTTCAGCAGCGCGCGTATGTCGGCGATCGGCGTCTTCTTGGGGATGCCGTACTTCCACATGGCCGCGGCCTTGATGATGCAGCGGATGCTGACGACCCGGCCGAACTGGCTGTCCTTCCAGTCGTGGAAGGTGTTGTCGAACATCGCGATGCCGGTGGCGCTCTCCGGCCGGGGGTACGGGTTCTGGCCGAAGACCACCACCTTCCACTGGTGCGGCGCGTTGGGTTTGAGCGCCTGGAAGGTCAGCTCGCGGACCGGCACGACCTCGGGGGCGCGGTTCGGGCCGATGAAGGAGGCCGCGTCCGGCTGCGCCTCGATGACCGGCTTGAGCAGCGGCAGCCAGGGCTCGCCGCCGCCCTTGAACAGGTCGGCGAGGGCGAGCGGGTCGTTCGGGTCGGGCTGGGCGGTGGCTTCGCTCATGGCGGCACAACTCCTGGGTTCTCACGCGGTGCTGACGTCGGGAAGTCGCTGCCGACAGTACGAGGACCCACCGACAACGGCGCCGGCCGGGTTTGTCAGTGCGGCGCGCTAGCTTCGGGTCCGTTGGAAGAACGCGACGACGAAGCCGTCGACGAACGCGACGACGAACGCGATGACGAACGCGACGACCAACGAGATGACGAACGCGATCCCGATCGGAGCACGCCCATGGACCGCACGCAGCCGCCGCTCAGGGTGGTACTGACCGACCTCAACTCGACCGTGGTGCGGGCGTGGCGGGCCGCCTTCGCCGACACGCCCGGGGTCGAGATCCGCACCGGCTCGATCCTCGACGAGAAGGTCGACGCCTGGGTCAGCCCCACCAACTCCCGCGGCCGGATGGACGGCGGCACCGACGCCGCCGTCAAGCGCCACCTCGGCGCCGGCATCCAGCTGCGCGTCCAGCGCGCGATACGCACCGGCTTCGCCGGTCACCTCCCGGTGGGCGCTGCGGTGTGCGTGCCGTCCGGGGCGGAGCACCCGAAGTTCCTGATCTCCGCCCCGACGATGGAGGAGTCCTCGCAGAACGTCAGCGAGACGCTCAACGTGGCCCTCGCGTGCGCCGCCGCGTTCCAGGCGGTCCACCAGCAGAATCGCAAGGCCCCCGGCAGCATCCGCTCCGTCGCCCTGGTGGGCATGGGCGCGCAGACCGGGCGCGTCCCCGCCCGGGTGTGCGCCAACCTGATGTGGACGGGCCACACCCTCTTCCACGACCACGACTTCGAGGACTACGCCGACCTGCGCACCACGGTCCTCGCCCAGCTCGACGACATCGAGAACGCCCCGGTCGACCAGCCCGTCCGCCTCACCCCACCGCCGGCCACCAGGCGCCGCACCCGCTGAGACCGTCGGGCCTCCGGCTTCAGAACCGCCTTACCCCGGCGGCGGAGAATCCGGGGGCTTCGGCCGAGAGCCGGCCGTGACCCGAGGGTTCTGGGGATCGAATGACCAGTGAGACGACGGGCGCAGCGACGGGCGTGGAGACGCTGCCGGACTTCCCGATGACGCGCGGCTGCCCCTACCACCCGCCGGCCGGCTACGGGCGGCTGAGGGAGGCCGGTCCGGTGGCCCGGGTCCGGCTGTTCGACGGCCGGACGGCCTGGGTGGTCACCGGGTACGAGGAGGCGCGGCGACTGCTGATCGATCCGCGGCTCTCCTCCGACCGGGCGCGCCCGGACTTCCCGGTGCTCGTGCCGAGGATGGCGGCGGCGAAGCTCACGGCGCTGGTGGGCATGGACCCGCCGGAGCACGACGTGCAGCGGCGCATGCTGATCCCCAGTTTCACCGTGAAGCGGGTGAACGGCCTCCGGCCGGCGATCCGGCGGATCGTCGGGGAGCGGATCGACGCCATGCTGGCGAAGGAGCGGCCGCAGGCGGACCTCGTCCAGGAGTTCGCGCTGCCGGTGCCGTCCACCGTCATCTGCGAGCTGCTCGGTGTCCCGTACGCCGACCACGAGTTCTTCGAGGAGCAGACCCGCCGCATGGTGCTGGCCAGCAGCACGGCGGAGGAGGCGGCCGCGGCGAGCGCCGCACTGATGGCGTACTTCGACGAGCTGATCTCGGTGAAGCAGGCGCGACCGGGGGAGGGGCTGCTCGACGAACTGATCGCGGACCGCCTCGCCACCGGTGAGCTGGGGCGGACCGAACTGACCTCGATCGCGATGTTCATGCTCGTCGCCGGGCACGAGACGACCGCGAACATGCTCGCGCTCAGCGTCCTGACGCTGCTGGTGCACCCGGAGCAGCTGGCCCTGCTCCGGGCCGACGAGGGCGCCGCCGCGGGTGCGGTCGAGGAGCTGCTCAGGTTCCTCTCCGTCGCGGACGAGCTGCAGCGGGTCGCGGCCGCGGACATCGAGATCGGCGGTGTCGTCATCCGCGAGGGCGAGGGGGTCTACCTGCCGAACGCGGCGGCCAACCGGTCCGCGGAGGTCTTCTCCGACCCCGACCGCCTCGACATCCGCCGGGCCGACCGGCGCCACCTGGCGTTCGGCTACGGTGTCCACCAGTGCATCGGGCAGAACCTGGCACGTGCCGAGCTGGAGATCGCGCTGTACGAACTGGCGGTCCGGATACCGGGCCTGCGGCCGACGGAGCCGGTCGAGGCGCTGGCCGTCAAGCCGGGCGGCTCCGTGCAAGGGGTCTACCGGCTGCCCGTCGCCTGGTAGTCGCGAACGGTACCGGAAGGGCCGTGGTGGGGGGGGGGGGGGGGCCCCCCCCCCCCCCCCCCCCCCGGGGCGCGCCCCCCCCCCGCCCGCCACCGAGGGGGAGAGAGCCCCGCGGGGGGGTGTGCTTGTGTGATCGCGGGGGCGCGGGGGATTGGGTGGGCCCCCGGGGCGGGCGGGGGGGGGGGGGGGGCCGGGCCCCCCCCCCCCCCCCACCGCTCTTGGCGTCAGGCCGCCGCGAGCTGCTCCTCCAGGAAGGTGACCACGGCGGCGGGTGTCGGGTGGTCGTACAGCAGGACCGCCGGCAGCAGCAGTCCGGTGGCCTCGCAGAGGCGGTTGCGCACCTCCAGGGCGGAGAAGGACGAGAAGCCGATGTCGAGGAAGTTGTCGTCGGCCGCGATCTCGCCGGGGGCGGAGTGGCCGAGCACCTCGGCCGCGTGGACGCGGACGAGGTCCAGCAGCGACAGCTCGTCGACCAGGCCGCTCTGGTCGGCCTGGTCGGCCGGTGCCCCGGAGTCCTGCCGTGGTTGGGCCGGAGCTCCGGAGACAGCCGCCCCGGAGGCCGCGGTGGGGCCGGCCGGGACGGTGACGTCCGTCCACCAGTAGTTCCGGTGCTCGAACGGGTAGGTCGGCAACTCGGCGGGCACCGGGTGGTGGTCGCCGTACCAGGCGTCCCAGCGGACCGACCCGCCCGCGGCGTGCAGTCGCGACACCGCGGTGACCAGGGACTCCTCCTCCGGCCGGTCGGGCAGCAGGACCGGTGTGACCACCGGAGCCGCGTCCGGCAGGCAGGCCCCCACCATGGGGGTGAGCACGGCGTCCGGGCCGACCTCCACGAACGCCCTGGTCCCGGCCTCGTGCAGCGTGGCGACCACGGCGCCGAAACGCACCGGCGAGCGGAGCTGGCGGGCCCAGTACTCCGGCTGCCGCAGTTCGTCGACGGTGACCGGCCGCCCCGTCAGGTCGGAGACGACCGGGATCGCGGGCGGGCGGAAGTCGAGCCCCTCCACCACCGGGCGCAGCCGGTCGAGCGCCCCGTCCATGTGGTGCGAGTGGAAGGCGTGGCTGACGCGGAGCAGGCGGGTCCTGCGGCCCTGGGCCCCGAACCGGGCGACGATCTCGCGCACCGCGTCCGCGTCGCCGGATACCACGGCCGAGCCGGGCCCGTTGACGGCCGCGAGGTCGGCCCGGCCGTCGTACTCGGCGAGGACGGCGAGCACCTCCTCCTCGGACGCCTCGCAGGCGGCCATCAGCCCGCCGGCCGGGAGTTCCTGCATCAACCGGCCGCGCGCGGCGACCAGGGCGGCCGCGTCGGCCGTCGACAGCACCCCGGCCGCGTGGACCGCGGTGAGACCGCCGAGCGAGTGTCCGGCCACCCGGTCCGGCTCGGGCAGCAGGTCGCCGAGGAGACGGAAGAGCGCGGTCTCCAGGGCGAAGAGGGCGGGCTGGGCGTACTCGGTGCGGTCGAGCAATGCGGCCTCCGGACTGTCCGGTGCCGCGAACAGCAGCGACTTCAACGGACGGTCGAGCAGCGGTACGAAGGCCTCGCACACCTCGTCGAGCGCGACCCGGAAGGCCGGCCTGCTCTCGTACAACTCCCGTCCCATGCCGATCCGCTGGCTTCCCTGGCCGGTGAACAGGTAGGCGGTGGGCAGGCGCTCGGCCGCCGTTCCCCGCACCGCGTGGGGGGCCGGCCGGCCGGCCGCGAGAGCGGCCAGCGCGGCGAGCCGCTCCGCGGGGGAGCCGGGCAGGACGACCGCGCGGTGCTTGAACGCCGTCCGGCCGAGCGCGAGGGTGCGGCCCACCTCGGCGGGGGCGGTGTCCGGGGCCCCAGTCAGGTGGTCGTGCAGCCGGGCGGCCTGGGCGCGCAGCGCCGATTCGGTGCGCCCCGACAGCGGCCAGGGCGCGAGCGGGGCCGGACCGTCCAGGTGGGCGTCCTCGGCCGTCGGGTCCTGGTCCGGGTCCGGCGGAGCCTGTTCGAGGATCACGTGTGCGTTGGTCCCGCTGATGCCGAAGGAGGACACCCCGGCGCGGCGCGGTCGGCCCCGGTCGGGCCACGGCAGGGCCTCGGTGAGCAGTTCGACGGAGCCGGCCGACCAGTCGACGTGCGGGGTCGGCTCGTCGACGTGCAGGGTGCGCGGCAGCACGCCGTGCCGCATGGCCTCCACCATCTTGATGACGCCCGCGACGCCCGCGGCGGCCTGGGTGTGACCGATGTTCGACTTGAGCGAGCCCGTCAGCAGCGGCTCGCCCTCCGGCCTGCCCTGCCCGTACGCGGCGAGCAGGGCCTGTGCCTCGATCGGGTCCCCCAAGCGGGTGCCGGTGCCGTGCGCCTCCACCGCGTCCACCTGCTGGGGAGCCAGTCGGGCGTCGGCCAGGGCCTGGTGGATCACCCGCTCCTGGGTGGGGCCGTTGGGAGCGGTCAGGCCGTTGCTCGCGCCGTCCTGGTTGACCGCGGAACCGCGCAGCAGGGCCAGGATCCGGCGGCCGTTGCGGCGGGCGTCGGAAAGGCGCTCCAGCAGCACCAGGCCGGCGCCCTCGGCGAACCCGGTGCCGTCGGCCGCCGCGGCGAACGCCTTGCAGCGGGCGTCCGCGGAGAGACCGCGCTGCCGGCTGAACTCCACCAGCAGCATCGGGGTCGCCATCACCGTGACGCCGCCGGCCAGCGCCAGGTCGCTCTCGCCGCGCCGCAGCGACTGCGCCGCGAGGTGCATCGCGACGAGCGAGGACGAACAGGCCGTGTCGAGGGTGACGGCGGGTCCTTCGAGCCCCAGGTGGTAGGCGACCCGGCCGGAGGCGACGCTGGTCGCGTTCCCGGTCATCAGGTGGCCCTCGTACCCCGCGGGCACCCGGTCCGGCGGCGGGACGTACGCCTGGGAGACCAGACCCGCGAAGACGCCGGTCCGGCTGCCGCGCAGCGAGTCCGGTGCGATGCCGGCCCGCTCGAACGTCTCCCACGCCACCTCCAGCAGCAGCCGGTGCTGGGGGTCCGCGGCCACCGCCTCGCGCGGCCCCATGCCGAAGAACGCGGCGTCGAACCCGCCGGCCCGGTCGAGGAACCCGCCCTCGCGGGTGTACGTGGTGCCGGCCCGGTCGGGGTCCGGGTCGTAGAGCGACGCCAGGTCCCAGCCGCGGTCCTCGGGGAAGCCGGAGACGACGTCGCGCTCCTCGGCGACCAGCCGCCACAGGGCCTCCGGGGAGTCGGCACCGCCGGGGAGGCGGCAGGCCATGCCCACCACGGCGATCGGCTCGTGCTCCCGGTCCTCCAGTTCCCGGATCCGCTTGTTGGCCTGGCGCAGGTCGGCCGTGGCCCTCTTCAGGTAGTCGCGGAGCCGGTCTTCGTTGCTCACCACTGTCGCACTCTCTCTTCTGCTGGCGTCGGCTTGGTCGGGGCGCGCTCGGGGTCAGGACGCATCCAGTTCCTCGTCGAGCGCGCGGAACAGTTCCTCGTCGGTCGCCGTTTCGAGGTCGACCTCCGGCTCCTCGGAGGGGCCGGCGGCCAGTTCGTCCCACCGCCACAGGGCGGCGCGCAGCCGCTCCCGCAGCCTCGGGAACTCCCCGCTGTCGACACTCACCGAGGCGAGGAGCCGGTCCAGTTCGGCCGCGGCGTCGTCCGGTGCGATCAGCGTGAGCAGGTGGCCGGCGAGCGCCGCCGGGGTCGGGTGGTCGAACACCAGAGTGGTCGGCAGCCGCAGCCCGGTGGCGGTGCCGATCCGGTTGCGCAGCTCGACCGCGGTCAGCGAGTCGAAGCCGGCCTCCTTGAAGGCCCGGTCGGCGTCGACGTCGTCCGGGTTCAGGTGGCCGAGCACGGCCGCGACCTGCTCGCGGACGAGGCGCAGGAGCACCTGAGCCCGTTCGGGACCGCGCAGCGCGGCCAGTCGGTCCGCGAGGGTGGCGGCGGACGCGGCGACGCCCTGGGCGGCCCGTCGCACGACCTGGCCGCGCACCATCGAGCGGAGCACCGCCGGGAGTTCGCCGCTGCCGGCCCGTGCGCGCAGTCCCGCGGTGTCCAGCGGTGCCGGGACCAGGAACGGCCGGCCGTCCGCGAGCGATGCGTCGAACAGTGCCAGGCCGACGGGCAGCGGCATCGGGACCAGGCCGCCGCGGGCGATGCGGGCCAGGTCCGCCGCGGCCAGGTGCCCGGTCATCCCGCTCGCGTCCTCCCACATGCCCCAGGCGAGGGACACCGCGGGCAGGCCCTCGGCGCGCCGCTCGCGGGCGAGGGCGTCCAGGAAGACGTTCGCGGCCGCGTAGTTGGCCTGTCCCGCGCCGCCGAGCAGGCCGGAGGCGGAGGAGAACAGCACGAACCAGGACAGGTCGAGACGGCGGGTCAGCTCGTGCAGGTTCCAGGCCGCGTCCACCTTGGGCCGCAGCACCGCCTCCACCTTCTCGTCGGTCAGGGACGCGAGGACGCCGTCGTCCAGGACGCCGGCGGCGTGGACGACACCGGTGAGCGGGTGTTCGGGAGCGATGCCGTCGAGCAGTCGGGCGAGCGCCTCCCGGTCGGCCGCGTCGCAGGTGGCGATCCGCACGTGTGCGCCCAGCGCGGTGAGTTCGGCGACGAGTCGGTCGGCACCGGGGGCGTCGGGGCCGCGGCGGCCGGTCAGCAGGAGGTGCCGCACACCGTGCTCGGTCACCAGGTGGCGGGCCAGGGCCGCCCCCAGGGTGCCGGTGCCGCCGGTGACCAGGACGGTGCCCTCGCCGACGGGGGCCGCGGGGAGCGTGAGCACGACCTTCCCGACCTGCCGGGCCTGCCCGAAGTAGCGGAACGCGGCAGGTGCGTGGCGGACGTCCCACGTGGTGACGGGCAGCGGCGTCAGCGCCCCCTGCTCGAACAGGTCGAGCACGCGGGCCAGCACCTCGCCGACCCGGTCGGGGTCCATGCCGAGCAGTTCGAAGGGCTGGTACTCGACCCCCGGCCGGGCCGCCGTGACGGCCGCCTGGTCGCGCAGGTCGGCGATGCCCATTTCGACGAACCGGCCGCCGGGGCCGAGCAGTCGCAGCGAGGCGTCGATGAACTCCCCGGTCAGCGAGTTGAGGACGACGTCGACACCGTGGCCGCCGGTCGTCGTGAGCACCCGCTGCTCGAACGCGGTGCTCCGGGAGGACGCCAGGTGCTCGTCGTCCAGCCCGAGGGCGCGCAGCGCGCCCCACTTGCCCGGACTCGCCGTGGCGAACACCTCGGCGCCGAGGTGCCGGGCGACCTGGAGGGCGGCCAGACCGACGCCGCCCGCTCCGGAGTGGATCAGCACCCGCTCGCCGGGCCGCACCCGGGCCAGTTCCACGAGCCCGTAGTAGGCGGTGGTGAAGACGGCGGGCACACCCGCGGCGGCGGCGAAGGACCAGTCGGCCGGCATCCGGGCGACCAGCCGCCGGTCGGCGACGGCCACCGGTCCCACCGCGCCCGGCACCAGGCCGAACACCCGGTCCCCGACGGCCAGTCCGGTGACACCGGGGCCGAGCTCCAGCACGGTCCCGGCGGCCTCGGTGCCGAGCGGCGCGCCGACCGGGACCACACCGAGCGAGGTGAGCACGTCCCGGAAGTTGAGCCCGGCCGCGCGGACCGCGATCCGGACCTCCCCGGCGCCGAGCGGGGCCCCGGCCGCCGGGTACGGGGCCGCGTGCAGGTCGTCGGGCGACCCGCCGGGGGTCTCCAGACGCCAGGCGGAGCCGTCCTCCGGGGTGGTGAGCGCCGGTTCCGGTGCCGTCCTGGCCAGCCTCGGCACGAGGACCCGGCCGTCCCGGAGGGCGAACTGGGGCTCGCCGGTGGCCAGCGCGGCGGCGAGGACCAGCTCGGAGGCGGGTTCGCCGTCGCTGTCGACCAGGACGATCCGCTCCGGGTGCTCGGTGGCCGCGGACCGCACCAGGCCCCACAGCGGTGCGGCGGTGAGGTCGACGGGGTCGCCGGGGGCGGCCGGCACCGCACGGCGGGTGAGGACCACCAGGCGGGTCTCCTCGTCCCGCTCCTGGTCGGCCAGCCACTGCCGGAGCCGTGCGAGCACCGCGAGCACGGCGCCGCGGGCGGCGTGCGGGACGGGCTCGCCCGCGGCGGACGCCGTCTCGGTCTCCAGGAGCTCGTACGGCGGGGGCACGGCCGGGCCGGGCTCCGGCAACTCGGTCCACTCGAGCACGTGGAGCCCGTCGGCCCCGGCCCGGGGCGAGGCGGACCGCAGCCCGCCGGGCGCGACCGGCCGCAGGGTGAGCCGTTCCGCCGTCGCCACCAGGGCACCGGTGGGGTCCGAGACGGAGACCGTGACGGTGTCCTCGCCGCCGGTCCCCGGTGCGACGGTCACGCGGAGGGCGGTGGCCCCGGCGGCGTGCAGGGCGACCCCGGACCAGCTGAACGGCAGCCGCACACCGGTGCCGAGGAAGTCGCCGAGCCCCATGGTGTGCAGGGCGGAGTCGAGCAGCGCGGGGTGCAGCGCGAAGCGGGCGGCCTCGGCGTGGTGTTCGGGGCTCAGCGACACCTCGCCGTGGACGCTGTCCCCGGCCTTCCAGGCCGCGGTGAGGTTGCGGAATGCAGGACCGTACTCGTAGCCCAGCGCGGCGAGTTCCTCGTAGAGCCCGTCGGCGTCCAGCGGGGTCGCGCCGGGCGGCGGCCACTCCGGCGCTCCCGCGGCCGACGCGGTCGCGGCCGGCGCCTCGGGGGCCAGGACGCCGGAGGCGTGCCGCAGCCACGGGGCGTCCGGCTCGGCAGCGTCGGGCCGGGAGTGGACGCTGACGCCGCGGCGGCCGTCTTCGTCGGGTGCCTCCACCGACACCTGCAGCCGCACACCACCGCGCTCGGGCAGCACCAGGGGCGCCTCCAGGGTGAGCTCCTCCACCCCGTTGCCGCCGACCTGCTGGGCGGCCTGAAGGGCGAGTTCGAGGAACGCGGTCGCGGGCAGCAACGGGGTGCCGCTCACGGCGTGGTCGGCGAGCCAGCCGTGGGACTGGTGGGAGACGCGACCGGTGAGCAGCAGTGCGCCGTCGGTGGCGAGTGTGGTGGCACCGGTCAGGAACGGGTGGTCGGCCGAGTCGAGGCCGAGGCTCCCCGCGTCGCTGTTGGCCGCAGGGCCTTCCAGCCAGTAGCGCTGGTGTTGGAAGGGGTAGGTGGGGAGGTTGGGGGGTGGGGTGTGGGTGGTGGGGGTGGTGGTGGGGTTCCAGGTGATGGTGTGGCCGTGGGTGTGGAGGTGGGCGAGGGATTGGTGGAAGCGGTGGAGGTTGCCTTCGTTGCGGCGGAGGGTGCCGGTGATGGTGGGGGTGGTGTGGGGGTTGGTGTGGGTGGTGGTGTCGTGGATGGCGGTGGTGAGGACGGGGTGGGGGCTGATTTCGATGTAGGTGGTGTGGCCGTCGTTGTGGAGGGTTTGGATGGCGGGTTGGACGAGGACGGGGTTGGCGAGGTTTTGGTACCAGTAGTCGGGGGTGAGGTGGGTGGGGTCGAGGTAGGTGTTGGTGAGGGTGGAGTAGAAGTTGGTGGTGGTGGGTTGGGGGGTGATGTCGTGGAGGAGGGTGTTGAGGGTGTGTTGGAGGGGGTGGAGGTGGTGTGTGTGTGAGGCGTAGTCGTCGTTGTTGGTGCGGGATTGGATGTTGTGGTTGTTGAGGTGGGTGACGTGTTGGGTGAGGGTGTGGGGGTTGCCGGCGATGATGGTGGTGGTGGGGCCGTTGATGGCGGCGATGTGGAGGTCGGGGTGGTTGTCGAGGTGGGTTTGGGTTTGGTCGGGGGTGAGGGGGATGGAGGCCATGGCGCCGGTGCCGGCGAGGGTTCGGAGGGTTTGGGCGCGGAGGGTGACGATTTTTGTGGCGTCGTGGAGGGTGAGGGCGCCGGCGATGTAGGCGGCGGCTATTTCGCCTTGGGAGTGGCCGATGACGGTGTCGGGGTGGATGCCGTGGTGTTGCCAGAGTTTGGCGAGGCTGGTGTTGATGGCGAAGAGGGCGGGTTGGATGACGTCGACGCGGTCGGTGGGGGGTGCGTCGGGGTGGCCGTTGAGGACGTCGAGGAGGTTCCAGCCGGTGTGGGTTTGGATGGCGTTGGCGGTGGTGGTGAGGTGTTGGGTGAAGACGGGTGAGGTGGTGAGGAGTTCGCGGGCCATGCCGTCCCATTGGGGGCCTTGGCCGGGGAAGACGAAGACGGTGCGGCCGGGTGGGGTGGCGGTGGCGGTGGTGAGGTGGGGGTGGGGGGTGTTGGTGGCGAGGGCGTTGAGGGCGGTGAGGAGTTGTTCGCGGGTGTTGTGGGGGGTGGTGGTGATGGCGGCGCGGTGGGTGTGGGTGGCGCGGCCGGTGGTGAGGGTGTGGGCGATGGCGGCGGGGTCGGTGTCGGGGTGGGTGTGGGTGTAGGTGTGGAGTTGGCGGGCCTGTTCCTGGAGGGCTTGTTCGGTGTGGGCGGAGAGCAGGAACACGGTCGGGCCGGTGGCGGGCGTGACCGGCCCCACCGGCTCGGTGGTCGGGGCCTCCGCCAGCGCGGGCGCCTCCTCCACGATGACGTGGGCGTTGGTGCCGCTCATCCCGAAGCCCGACACACCTGCTCGCCGCGGACGGTCACCGGGGGCCCATTCCCTTGCCTCGGTGAGGAGTTCGACGGCGCCGGCGGTCCAGTCGACGTGCGGGGTGGGCTCGTCGACGTTGATGGTGCGGGGCAGGAGGCCGTGGCGCATGGCCTCGACCATCTTGATGATTCCGCCGACTCCTGCGGCGGCCTGGGTGTGGCCGATGTTGGACTTCAACGAGCCCAGCAGCAGCGGACGTCCGGCGGGCCGGTCCTGCCCGTAGGTGGCCAGGATGGCCTGGGCCTCGATCGGGTCGCCCAGCGTCGTGCCGGTGCCGTGTGCCTCCATGGCGTCGACGTCGGCGGTCGTGAGCCCGGCGTCGGCGAGCGCGGCGCGGATCACCCGCTGCTGCGAGGGCCCGTTCGGGGCGGTGATGCCGTTGGACGCGCCGTCCTGGTTGGTCGCGGTGCCGCGGATCACGGCGAGCACGTGGTGGCCGTTGCGGCGGGCGTCGGAGAGGCGCTCGACCAGCAGCAGGCCCACGCCCTCACCGAACGACGTGCCATCGGCCGCCGCGGCGAACGCCTTGACGCGTCCGTCCCTGGCGAGTCCGCGCTGGCGGCTGAAACCGATGAAGATGTCCGGGTTGGCGAGCACGGTCGCGCCGCCGGCGAGCGCCAGGTCGCACTCGCCGCGCCGCAGGGACTGCACCGCGAGGTGCAGCGCGACCAGCGAGGACGAGCACGCTGTGTCGACCGTGACCGCCGGCCCCTCCAGGCCGAGCGTGTAGGAGATCCGGCCCGAGGCGATGCTGCCGGCGCTGCCGAAGCCCAGGTAGCCCTCCATGTCGGCGGGCAGTTTCACGCGCGAGCCGTAGTCGGTGTAGACGACTCCCGCGAAGACGCCGGTCCGCGAGCCGTGCAGCGAGGTCGGGTCGATGCCGGCCCGCTCGAACGCCTCCCACGCGGTCTCCAGCAGCAGCCGGTGCTGCGGGTCCATGCTGGTCGCCTCGCGCGGGCTGATGCCGAAGAACGCGGGGTCGAACCGGTCGGCGTCGTGCAGGAACCCGCCCTCACGGGCGTACGAGGTGCCGGCGTGCTCCGGGTCCGGGTCGAACAGGCGGTCCAGGTCCCAGCCGCGGTTGGTCGGGAACGGTGAGATGACGTCGCTCTCGGACACCACCACCTGCCACAGGTCCTCCGGCGTGCGGACCCCGCCCGGGTAGCGGCAGGCCATCGCCACGATGGCGATCGGCTCCCCGTCGTGGGCGGTGGCGACGCGGACGGCCGCCGTGCCGGCGGTGCCCAGCAGCTCGGCGTGCAGGTGGGCGGCCAGTGCCTGCGGGGACGGGTGGTCGAAGATCAGGGTGCTCGGCAGCTTCAGGCCGGTCGCGGTGCTCAGCCGGTTGCGCAGTTCGACGGCGGTCAGCGAGTCGAAGCCGGCGTCCTTGAAGGCCCGCGCGGCGTCCACCGCCTCCGTCGTGGTGTGGCCGAGGACGGCGGCGACCTGGCGGCGGATCAGGTCGAGCAGCAGGCGGCGCTGTTCGGACTCGGGCCGCCCGGCCAGCGCGGAGGCGAGGGTGTCCGCCTGCGCGGTGGTGGTGGCCGCGGTCCGGACGGTCCGGACCAGCGAGCGCAGCACCGGGGGCAGCAGTCCCGCCTCGGCCTGCCGGGCCAGGGCGGTCCGGTCCAGCCGGACGGGGAGCAGCGCGGCGCGCGGCCGGGTGTGCCGGACGGCGGTCAGGGCGGTCGCGACCTGGTCGGCGGTGAACCGGGCGAGTCCCCGGACGGCCGAGGGGTCGTCCTCCTCGCGCGGGCCCCAGGCGAGGGAGAGTCCGGGCAGGCCCAGCGCGCGGCGGTGGTGTGCGAGGGCGTCGTGGTAGGCGCCGAGGGCCGCGCGGGAGGTCTGCCCGGTGCCGCCGAGGGTGGCGGAGGTGTCGGGCGCGAGCAGCACGAACGAGGTCAGGTCGAGTCCGAGCGTCAGCTCGTGGAGGTTCCAGGCGGGGGCGACGGCCGCGCGCAGGGCGTCCGAGAACGTCTCGGGGTCGGTGGAGAGCAGCACCGTCCGGGGTGCGGACGTGGCCGCGTGGATCACGCCGGTCGGCGGGTGGGCGGCGGGCAGGGCGGCGAGGGCGGCGGCGAGGCAGTCGCGGTCGCCCGCGCCGCCCTCGGCGACGAGCACCTCGGCGCCGAGCGCGGTCAGCCGCTCCGCGAGGCCCTCGTCGGCATCGAGCAGCAGCAGGTGCCGGGCGCCCTGCGTGGAGACGGCGTGCTCGGCGGCGGCGGCGGCGAGGTCCCCGCCGCCGGAGACGATCACCGTGCCGGCGCCGGCGGGCGCGGCGTCCTCGACCGGAGCGTCCGCGTGGTCCTCGGGGGTGTTCCTGACCAGTCGGGGGATCCTGATCCCGCCCTCGCGGAGGGCGAGCTGGGGTTCACCGGTGGCCAGGGCGGCGGGCAGGGAGCGCAGCGAGGACCGGGCGTCGTCGAGGTCGACGAGCGTGATCCGACCGGGGTGTTCGGCCTGGGCGGCCCTGACCACGCCCCAGACCGGCGCGGGCGCGAGGTCCTGGACGTCCTCCCGGTGGGTCGTGACGGCGTGCCGGGTGAGCACCACGAGGCCGGTCGACTCCGCCCGGTCGTCGGCGAGCAGTTCCTGGAGCCGCGGCAGCAGGTCGCTCGCGGAACGGGCCGTCAGGACCGTCACCTCGGGCACCGCCGTTTCGGGCGCCGGGGTCGTCGTGTCGTCCCCGGCGGTCCCGTAGGCCTCCGGGTAGGGGACGAAGCCGGCCGCGCCAAAAGCCTCCGCGAGGCCGGGCGGGGTCTCGCCGCTCACCGTCCAGGAGCCGATCGCCGGGGCGGCCGGGGAGTCGGTTTCGAGCTCGGGCCAATCCAGGCCGAGCAGCCAGTCGTGGCGGACGCGGTCGGCCTGCCGCACGGGGCGCAGTCCGACCGACTCGACGGTGGCGACGGGGGCACCGGTCGCGTCGGCGAGGTCGAGCGCGAAGGAGCCGGCCCGGGGCGAGATCCGGACCCTGAGCGTGCCGGAGCCGACGGCGTGCAGGGTCACGCCGCGCCAGTCGGCGGGTGCGGCGGACTCGTCGGCCTCGCCGAGCAGCGGCTGGAGCGCGGCGGTGAGCAGGGCGGGGTGCAGGCCGTAGCGGCCGGCCTCGGGGGCCGCCTCCTCGGGTGCGGAGAGCTCCGCGTAGATCAGTTCCCCGTGCTGCCAGAGCCGGGCGGGTCCGTCCGGTGCCGCATCGTCGAGCGCGGTGGCCCCGACGGGCGGCCAGGCGGTGAGGGGGTCCGGCGCGCGGTCGGCCGGTGCGGGCACGAGTGTGCCGGTGGCGTAGGTCGTCCAGGGGCGCAGCAGCGGATCGTCGTCCGCCGCGTCCTCGTACGGGCGGGCGTAGAGGGTGACGTCCCGGCGGCCGTCGTCGTCCGGGGCGCCGACGGTGAGTTGCAGGTCCACGCCGCCCGCGGGGGGCAGGACGAGTGGTGTGGTGAGCGTGAGCCGTTCGACGGCGAGTTCGTGCGGGCGGCCCGCCTGGAGGGCGAGTTCGAGCGGGACCGTCCCGTTGAGGTCGGTCTCGGTGAGCCAGCCGTGGGTCTGGTGGGAGATGCGGCCGGTGAGCAGGAGTGCGTCGCCGCCGCCGAGGGTGGTGGCGGTCGTGAGCAGCGGGTGGTGTGTGCTCTGCAGTCCCAGGTGCTCGGGGTCGGTGCCGGTGGCGGCGTCCTCCAGCCAGTAGCGCTGGTGTTGGAAGGGGTAGGTGGGGAGGTTGGGGGGTGGGGTGTGGGTGGTGGGGGTGGTGGTGGGGTTCCAGGTGATGGTGTGGCCGTGGGTGTGGAGGTGGGCGAGGGATTGGTGGAAGCGGTGGAGGTTGCCTTCGTTGCGGCGGAGGGTGCCGGTGATGGTGGGGGTGGTGTGGGGGTGGGTGGGGGTGGTGGTGTCGTGGATGGCGGTGGTGAGGACGGGGTGGGGGCTGATTTCGATGTAGGTGGTGTGGCCGTCGTTGTGGAGGGTTTGGAGGGCGGGTTGGAAGAGGACGGGGTTGGCGAGGTTTTGGTACCAGTAGTCGGGGGTGAGGTGGGTGGGGTCGAGGTAGGTGTTGGTGAGGGTGGAGTAGAAGTTGGTGGTGGTGGGTTGGGGGGTGATGTCGTGGAGGAGGGTGTTGAGGGTGTGTTGGAGGGGGTGGACGTGGGGTGTGTGTGAGGCGTAGTCGACGTTGATGGTGCGGGCTTGGATGTTGTGGTTGTTGAGGTGGGTGACGAGTTGGGTGAGGGTGTGGGGGTTGCCGGCGATGATGGTGGTGGTGGGGCCGTTGATGGCGGCGATGTGGAGGTCGGGGTGGTTGTCGAGGTGGGTTTGGGTTTGGTCGGGGGTGAGGGGGATGGAGGCCATGGCGCCGGTGCCGGCGAGGGTTCGGAGGGTTTGGGCGCGGAGGGTGACGATTTTTGTGGCGTCGTGGAGGGTGAGGGCGCCGGCGATGTAGGCGGCGGCTATTTCGCCTTGGGAGTGGCCGATGACGGTGTCGGGGTGGATGCCGTGGTGTTGCCAGAGTTTGGCGAGGCTGGTGTTGATGGCGAAGAGGGCGGGTTGGATGACGTCGACGCGGTCGGTGGGGGGTGCGTCGGGGTGGCCGTTGAGGACGTCGAGGAGGTTCCAGCCGGTGTGGGTTTGGATGGCGTTGGCGGTGGTGGTGAGGTGTTGGGTGAAGACGGGTGAGGTGGTGAGGAGTTCGCGGGCCATGCCGTCCCATTGGGGGCCTTGGCCGGGGAAGACGAAGACGGTGCGGCCGGGTGGGGTGGCGGTGGCGGTGGTGAGGTGGGGGTGGGGGGTGTTGGTGGCGAGGGCGTTGAGGGCGGTGAGGAGTTGTTCGCGGGTGTTGTGGGGGGTGGTGGTGATGGCGGCGCGGTGGGTGTGGGTGGCGCGGCCGGTGGTGAGGGTGTGGGCGATGACGGCGGGGTCGGTGTCGGGGTGGGTGTGGGTGTAGGTGTGGAGTTGGCGGGCCTGTTCCTGGAGGGCTTGTTCGGTGTGGGCGGAGAGCAGGAACACGGTCGGGCCGGTGGCGGGCGTGACCGGCCCCACCGGCTCGGTGTCCTCGATGCGGTCCTGTTCGAGGATGACGTGGGCGTTGGTGCCGCTGATGCCGAAGGAGGAGACGGCGGCGCGGCGGGGGCGGTCGTGTGCGGGCCATGCGGTGTTGTCGGTGAGGAGTTCGACGGCGCCGGTGGTCCAGTCGACGTGGGGGGTGGGTTCGTCGACGTGCAGGGTGCGCGGCAGGAGGCCGTGGCGCATGGCCTCGACCATCTTGATGATTCCGCCGACTCCTGCGGCGGCCTGGGTGTGGCCGATGTTGGACTTCAAGGAGCCGAGCAGGAGGGGGTGTTCGGCGGGCCGGTCCTGTCCGTAGGTGGCGAGGAGCGCCTGGGCTTCGATGGGGTCGCCGAGGCGGGTGCCGGTGCCGTGGGCCTCGACCGCGTCGACGTCGGCGCCCGTGAGCCCGGCGTCGGCGAGCGCGGCGCGGATCACCCGCTGCTGTGAGGGTCCGTTGGGCGCCGAGAGCTGACCGCTCGTGCCGTCCTGGTTGGCCGCCGTGCCGCGGATCACGGCGTGCACGTGGTGGCCGTTGCGGCGGGCGTCGGAGAGGCGCTCGACGAGCAGCAGGCCCGCGCCCTCGCCCCAGCCGGTGCCGTCGGCCGCCGCGGCGAAGGCCTTGCAGCGGCCGTCGGCGGACAGTCCGCGCTGCCGGCTGAACTCCACGAACAGCCCGGGTGTGGCGAGCACGGTCGCGCCGCCGGCGAGCGCCAGGTCGCACTCGCCCCGCCGCAGGGACTGCACCGCGAGGTGCAGCGCGACCAGCGAGGACGAGCACGCGGTGTCGATCGTGACCGCCGGCCCCTCCAGCCCGAAGGTGTAGGAGATCCGGCCGGAGGCGACCGAGCCCGCGCTGCCGGTGCCGACGTAGCCCTCCAGGTCGTCCGGCGCCTTCCTGATCCGGCCGCCGTAGTCCGCGTACATCACGCCGGCGTAGACGCCGGTGCGCGAGCCGTGCAGTGAGGTCGGGTCGATGCCGGCCCGCTCGAACGCCTCCCACGCGGTCTCCAGCAGCAGCCGCTGCTGCGGGTCCATGCTGACGGCTTCACGCGGGCTGATGCCGAAGAACGCGGGGTCGAACCGGTCGGCGTCGTGCAGGAACCCGCCCTCGCGGGTGTAGGTCCGGCCGACCCGGTCCGGGTCCGGGTCGTACAACCCGGCGATGTCCCAGCCCCGGTTGTCGGGGAAGGCGGATATCGCGTCCGTGCCCGACTCGACGAGCCGCC
Source organism: Kitasatospora sp. NPDC059747 (assembly GCF_042732955.1). Classification (NCBI taxonomy): domain Bacteria; kingdom Bacillati; phylum Actinomycetota; class Actinomycetes; order Kitasatosporales; family Streptomycetaceae; genus Kitasatospora; species Kitasatospora sp. NPDC059747. The sequence continues at coordinate 156,002 of NZ_JBHWGV010000006.1, forward strand.
ACAGCTGTTCCGGGGTGCGCACCCCGCCCGGGTAGCGGCAGGCCATGCCGACGATCGCGATCGGCTCCTGCCGCTCGGCCTCCACCTCGGTCAGGCGCTGCTTGGTCTGCAGCAGGTCGTTCGTCACGCGCTTGAGATAGTCGCGGAGCCTGGCCTCGTTCGTCGCCTCGCTCGTCATGAGACGTCAACTCTCCTCGTCGTGCGTCGTACGGGATGTGGTACCGGAATGTGGGGTGCGGGTCAGTCGAGGCCGAGCTGTCCGTCGATGAGCTCGAACAGCTCGTCGTCGGAGGCGTGCTCGACCTGTGCGGTCGTGGTGGCGGGGCCGGTGCCGTGCGGGTCGGGCGAGAGCCGGGCCAGGACGGAGGACAGGCGGGCGGTGACGCGTTCGCGCGCCTCCTCGTCGAGCGGCGTGCCGGTGCCGTCGACGGCGGCCTCCAACTCGGCGATCCGGGTGAGTAGTTCCGCCGTGGCGCCCGGGAGCCGGTCGGCCAGTTCCCCGTGTACGTGGGCGGCGAGCGCGTCGACCGTCGGATGGTCGAAGAGCACGGTGGTGGGCAGCCGGAGGCCGGTGTCCGCGCCGATCCGGTTGCGCAGGTCGACGGCGGTGAGGGAGTCGAACCCGAGGTCCATCAGCCCGCGGTCGGTGGGCACCGGGCGGTTCGCCGGCCGGCCCAGGACCTCGGTGACCCTCGCCCGCACCAGCTCGCGGACGGTCCTCGGCCGGTCGGCCTCGGCGGTCCCGGAGAGCGTTCGCACCCAGGGCGGGGTGTTGTCCCCGCCGGCCGGGGCCGAGGCCGCGGGGCGGCCCGCCGGGGCCGGCGGCACCCGCAGCGGGACCAGACCGCGCAGGACCGGTGCCATCCTGCCCGGGTCGCCGAGTGCCCGCAGCGCGGCCGTGTCGAACCTCGCGGGTACGGCGAGTGCCGGGTTCGAGCCGAGGACCGTGTCGAAGTGGGTGAGGGCTTCGGTGGTGGTGAGGGGGGTGATGCCGGTGCGGGCGAGGCGGGCGAGGTCGGTGGTGGTGAGGGTGGCGGCC